>NZ_JAWDHA010000013.1:0-83246 GCF_034190895.1 Virgibacillus sp. M23
GCCTAATCAGGTCTTTGATTGTTACAATTCGCTCCACCACACGAGCGATTAATGAGTAGATCATGGCACCGTAATTCAGTTCTCTTGGGGCACCAACTTTATTAGGTTTATCAAATAAATTCAAGATAGGATCCAAATTGATTGTTGAAAAAACAGCTTCAAAATGATGGGTAGGTTCCATCTCATATAATTCGTGTATGTCAAACAAGCTTTGTTGTCGTATAATAGACATAGGGGGCATCTCACCTCTCTGTTTATGTTTGTGTGGTAACTAACATTATACAGGATTTGGGGAGGTGCTCTAATTTTTATGTCTTTAAAGTCTTGAGCCCCAAGGGCTCTATATTATGAAATTAACTCGAGTAACAAATTATTTACAGAAAAAGAAATTAAGATACGTTCACGTTATCCATATGTTAAATCAGTTAGTGAGGAATTACTTATACAGATGAATTTAAGCGCATTTTCATTACAGAAAACAAATAAGAAAAGTTTCCGAGAGATATTTGTAGAGTATGGTTTTGATATAAGTATACTTGGAATAGATCGTATTAAATCTGCTGATAATAGATGGTCTTATTTATTTGATGGCAGTGGGAAGAAAGCATATTTATCCACCATTAAGGATGGATCAACAAATGAATTGCTGGTATATAACGTTTCTAGTAGCCTTGCATTAGAATGGCAGCAGATATAATCCGGAAATCAAAGGAAATTCCAAGAGTAAAATTAGCAAAAGACGCATTTATATCAAGGAAGGTATTACTAATGAAATATAAATTAGGACAATCTATGTCACGACGAGGAAACTGTTAGGATAACGCCCCTCAAGAATCGTTCTTTGGTGATTTTAATGATGAAGCTTATATAACACAGTGTGAAAATTCAGAAGAAGAAATAAAACAATACATGATTTATTACAATAACTATAGATATCAATGGGATCTTAAAAAGATGACTCCAGTGCTATACAGAAGTCATCTTTTGGATGTAGCATAGTCTTTTTTTCACATGTCCTTGACAAAGGGTACATGTCAAATTTTAGTAAGGACTTTTTATTTTTGAAAAAACAAGGATATGTATGGTTATTTAAATCGAATAGCTGATTTAATTGACTTTAATAAATCATCAAAAAACACCATGCATAAAATTCCAAGTATCATTAAATAGTCAGGTGAATTCTCAATAAATATGCTAATAAAGAGTATAATTATTCCTATATAAAAACCTGGATCAGATAATTTTTCAAAGTACTCTTCTTCATCAATTGTAATTTTGTCTTGTAGATCTTTATCCTCTCTAATTAATTCATCAAGCGTTACTTCAAATATATCACTGATTCGAATTAGATTAACAATGTCTGGATATCCTTTATTTGTTTCCCATTTATATACAGCTTGGCGAGATACATTTAATTGTTTTGCAAGGTTCTCTTGAGATAGACCGTTTTTTTCTCTCAAACTTTTTATTTTGTGTCCAAATGAAATGTCCACACTAATCCCTCCTTGAGAATAGATTACAATAAATTTATTTTTTGTGAAATAAACGTAAAGTTGCAAATGCCAACTAATAGTTTACATAGAGATATGTAGTAGTAACAACCCTTAATTTTAATGAGGGCTTTTCATTAATCAATTCCTAGAAAGAAGTTGATTAAATTTACTGAGTTAAAACAGCTAATACAGGATATTATTGTAATACCAATCAATGGCTATATAAGTTTATGAACAAGATAAAAAGCTTATTGCTTACAAATTGAAACAAAAAAGAAACTTCATACGAAGTATTATACGATATAAAAAGAGTTGGTAAAATAGTCTATAAGTAGCTCAGCCGTAGTCAATCTGGATTAATGGAATTCACACCGCAGGAGCTAAGGGAATCTACTAAGGACATCATGGAAATGTACGTAATTTCTGTATGTAAACTTTTTTCTGTAGCTAAAATCATCTCTTGTTCTATAAATACCCTTCTTTTATGTGGCTAATTAACTGCAATAACTTAGGAACTATTTTTTTGATATGATCTATTTCCAAATTTTCTACACCTCTTGGTATTAGCAAGACGATTTGATTAATATAGTCAGAAAGAACAGGTAAGCTATCAGATAAAAAATCAACTAATTCTTGCTTTCTATTCATTTCCACCATTTGAAGGTTCTAATGGAATTATGAAATTAGTTGATAAGTTAACGGATTAACTTTTAGGTGTTAATTTAACCCATAAGAAGTGGGTTCTTTTTTAATCATTAAACAGAACTAAAGTACGTATATAATAATAACAAATGTTCTTAAGGGTGGTCTTGTTATGAAAGGGTTACTTAATCGTTCTGAGGAAAATAAGCAAAAAATCAATATCTTTTAAATAGATAGCAATAACAACGTTACGGAGCGTTATATACGTGTTCTAGAAATACGCGAAAAAGAGTATATTGGCTTATTGTTTCTACCATAAAAAAGTAAGACATTTAAGTAAAAAAATATCCTTTCAGCTGGACCAGTACAGAAGAAAGTGGCGCGTGACGGTTAATTATTTCATAATTAAACCTAATTTGTAAATTCTGATTAAACCAATTATAATATTGATACAGGAGAATAAAAGGAGTGTTATCTTGCATTTTTATTTATTTATGCTCATTTCGGTCGTTGGTTTAATTGCTATTCTCTCGTTATCAATAGCAGGGGTATTAAGATACTTTAGAAGATAATATTTATTAAGATACCTAAATTATTTAAAGCTCTTTTTTGCTGAAGGAGCTTTTTACTTTTCAAATACAATTAACTCAACCGTATATTCATAGCAACAATATACATATTTGTAATTTCATTCTAAAAAAATACAAAGAGGAATGTAGTAGATTACATCCCCTTTGCAAGTAACACAAGTGTGTTCTATTATTTATTTTTTATTATGAGTACTAATAGTACAGCTACTAAGTAAAATAAACTTAAGTGAACACTGATTACGTAAATAATATATTTTATATAATAATTTGTAGTCAGGGGAAAACTATCTTTTCCATACTCCATAATGTTTTCGACAACACTAGGTACAAATATTGATATTACTGCAATAAGTAATATCAAATATAAATATGCTTTGTTCTTTCTGATAACAAGTCATCCCCTCTCATAGTAGAAAGTTAATTTAAATATACACGAATTTTTTAATATAGGAAACACCGACAGGTTTATATGCAGTAACGGTACCAGCAAATACAAAAGGAGCAAATAAGTCATTTCCTGTTGGTACATATAGATTTGATGTCAGGAGGGGTGGAATCCATAAATTGATCTTGAAATCGTCCAAATTGATATAAAAGATTTTTAGGACAGTTTTTTCCACTCCAATGATTATGTGGAACCACATTTTCTATAGGGATAACAAATTCATTCATAAGAGATCTAATTAATGTAGCAGGGCTCATATCCATAACCACCACTTCTACTCTTTGCCCATGTTCTTTCAAATAAGTCTCTACCGTTTCCTTTTTCCTATCCGGCAATATCTCCAGGGGTTTCCGATCCACCGGATCGGCAATAATAGTTTGGTATTTTTCTCCGTCTGAATCTCCCTTATATTCATCAATGGCGATTACAGAAGGCAACTCTTTTGTTTCCTTCAAAAAACTAGATCCCACTTCATCAAACCTACGCATTACAGTAGTTGAGGAAATGTTAAATCGAGAGGCAACAGATTTAAAGTTTTTTCCATGAATTAGCTCCAATGCAATAGCTTGCTTTAGTTCTTTAGACTGCCGTTGATAGCGTTCTACTAATGAGTTATTCTCATAAAAACGTTTTTCACAATTCGGTTGTTCACATTTATAGCGACGCGTACGGTAATCATGCACCTTTTTTGTAAGCACATTACATACTGGACAACGATGGGGCTTAGCATCCAGTTCCACATGGAGCTGAAAAACTCCACCATTTTCAACTGTTTTTTTAATACGAAAGGCTTCTAAACCTGGTAAAGACATGTTAAAATTCACTTACACGCAACTCCTTTTGTTTTTGTTTTGTGGGTAAAACAAGTCTAACAAAATTCGGAGTTTGCGTGTTTTTATTTAGCTGAATTTTCTCAGTACCCCAACATATATTTTAGAGCCCAAAAAAATAAGCCACCTAATCGTTAGTTGACCGATTCAACCAACGGATTAGAAGGCTTATCTGACGGAGTTTTACCTCCGCTATTAGACGTCCCAGGAGAGATTCGAACTCCCGACCCACAGCTTAGAAGGCTGTATACTTTATGATTCTATTTTTCTTTAGATGCTACAAAGTGCTTCAAAATAGCGTTTTGTAGCTTTTGTTTATTTTATAATATTTTATTTTGTTATGGTGTTTTTTCGATTTTCACAAAAATGGTATCCTGTTGGTATCCTAATTAACATTTCGAGTTTTTCATCATCACTTTTTACCATTTACCGCTTCATCAATTAAACCACTAAGACCTTTACCTTTCTTAGTATCTGAGTTATCTGTGTCTTGATTTGAATAGCTGCTTGGATATTGTATATCATCGAAAGTCTCTGTTTTATCCTCTAGAGAATTATCTTGTGTACGATGTACATTATGTTTTTCCTCACTACCCACTAAATACTGTTTAATATTCATTAATTCTTCATAAGACTTTGATTCCATTTCTTTCTTTTCGTCAAGAATTCTTATTATCTCACCAAAACCAAACATCATAATCCCCGAAATTATCCCACCTATAGTATAAGCCCAAAATATAGTCCATGTAATGGTCTCCTCGTATTCAATTTCTCCAAGAATATTTTCACTCGTAACAACAGTTGCCGAATCTTGCAAACCCAAGATAACTCCTGCGATAATTGCAAACACTCCAACCACATATAAAGATATTGCGATTTTATTCATTATTCAATCCCCCTATTCCCCTTTTTTCTACATATCACCCTTCTTTTACTATTCATTCTACAGGAGTAAGTGTTGCTGCAGCAGACGATTCTATTATATAGCCATCTTCAGCAAAAAACACATAGTCACCTTTCCCAACTGAACTGTCCCCTAATATTGTATTAACCATTATCGACCCACTACTGTCATATACAAAAAAATTAGAAGATCCACTTGCTTTATAACGCGCTGCAGGAATATCAGTCCCTACAATCCACTGCCCAGCTGACAACTTAACTGGTTCGTCGGTTGCTTTTACGATTTCCTCATTAAGAGCATCTAATTCTTCTTCTGCTGCGTCAATGTCACTGTTTAGACCTTCTAAAGTAGACTTTCCTTCATCTGTTTCTTGTTTCATACTGTCCCGTTTGTCTCTTAGTTCTTTTAATTCAGCTAATTCATCTTTATTCTCTTTTAAATTCCCCTTCGACTCATCTAATTCACTATTTACCTTATCAAGCTCTTTTTCTGCTTCTTTGACCTTTTCTTTCACTTCCTCGTAGTTTAAAGCCTCCCCCTCTACTTCAGCTGTAGCATCCTTACACCCAGCTAATGTGAAAACGGTTAATAAAAACAAAACTGAAATCATACATACTTTTTTCATATGTACCAATCCTCCCCTTTTTTCTACATATTACCATAAAATAAGTACATATTAACTACCTAGTTGCAAAATGATTGCTTATATTCTAAAATAAGAACAAACGTTCTTTGGGGTGATTAGATGAATACTGAACTAAAACAGCTAATACAAGATTTTATTACCCTCCCTATGGCTATAAAAGTGTATGAACAAGACAAGAAACTTGTTGAGGATTTTTATATGGCAAATATCTACATCAGTATGATTGATGCGAATATAGAACGATTAAGACAAGCACAAATTGAAACAAAGAAGAAAATGTACACAAAGTATCATGTCGATGTGAAAAGAGTTGGAAAGACTTCTTATAAGTGGCTCAGTCGTGGTCAATCTGGAATTATTGAATATACACCAGATGAACTAAGAGAAATGACTAAAAATATTATGGGTAGGTATATTTACAGTACAAAATTTGAGGTGAAAGACGGATTTGTAGATCAGTTGAGAAGATTGGAGAAGGAAAGCCCCCACTAGGAGGGCTTTATATTTTATCTATATTTAATTTTCACATAGGTGCTATTAGCTGAAGGAACATTTTCATAGTAAGTCCTGATTAAAGTCCCACCGCCATTGTACTCTCTTACTTTATATCTAGTAACTTTATAAACTCCATATACTGCCGGTCTGCTCCAACGGCTATAGTCTGCATTGACAAAATAACCTGAACCTCCAGCTTGATTAATAGCTACAGATACATAACCATAACTTACTGATACACCAAACGATGTTTTAGAAGTACTAAACCAATATCCAGATGCTCTATTATAACCTGAAAAGTCAGGATGCCAGCCAAAATTATAATTAGAGTTAACAACGCGTGAAGAAATCTTAGTATATTCCCTACGATTACATGATGCACAATTGGTCCCAATATCTGATTGCTTAGAACTAACGTTTGAACTTGGTACAGTGAATTTGTCTGGAAGTTCCTCATATGTAGAAATCACATTACCATCCACCACATTAGTTTCTACTAGTTCCCTTTCTAGTTGAAAATCTTTCAAACTATTAGCTGTTTTTTCTAAGGAGTTAGCTATGTCTGACGCTGAAGAATTACTTGAAGTTGAAGCAAAAGATGGGGTTGCAAAGATGAAGAGAGTGGCCAAAACGAAACTCGTAAAAGATAAAAGTTTCAAAAACTTCATTAAAATTCCTCCTTTTTTTTAAATATTTGTAATAACTTTATAATAAACTTGAATAATTGTCAAATATTTCATATAATGATTTTAATTCTTAAAATAGAAGGGGGATGGATAAATGAAAGGTATTCTTTTTAGTATAATGTCATTGTTGATTATAACAGGTTGTTCCAGTGAAACCATATTAAAGACAGGTGAACAAATAGATGAGAGTACAGTTAAATTTAATAATGAAATAACAAACAAAGAAGAAATTGAAAAAGTAAAAAAAATACTTGATCAAATGGAAAAAACAAATATTAAGGATATACCAGAAGATTATCCTGATACAGTATTATTGATTCAAAATAGCGATGAGAACTACAACGAATTAAATATATCAATTTGGTATAATGATAATAACACCTTAATCCATACAGGTATGGTAGATTATAAAGAGGGAAATTTTTATAAATTGGAAAATAATCAATCAGATAAATTAAAAGAAATACTAAAAAATAATTAGAAATTGTCCACTTTTATTTTTGCGATGTTAAACAAGTACCGTACCTCCCCCTTAAATTTTTAAGGGGATTTTTACATAGCTTCCTTCCGTACTGATCCAGCTGAAAGGATATTTTCTACCTTAAATGTTCTCACTTTTTTACGGTAGTAACAATAAGCCAGAATACTCTTTTCATTTACTTCAAGCACGCGTATATAACGTTCCGTAACATTGTTATTGCTATCTATATAAAAGATAATGATTTTTTGCTTATTCTCCACAGAACGATTAAGTAATCCTTTCATGATAAGACCACCTTTAGAACGTTTGTTCTTATTATATCATTAAAAGCGAACAAACGTACGTATTATTTTATGGAAAACAAAAAATCACCACCTCCCCGTAATCCATTTCGACTATGGTTACAGGAAGTGGTGTTGTTGTGGAATATGGAATTAATACTTTTATGTTAAACATTTCCATATTCAAGCAGGATTTTTGTAGAACAGCGTCGAATTTTTATATTTAGTGAAAAAGAAAGGGGAAATAGCATTGAAAGAAATCATTTATCTAGACACTGAAAGTGTCAATTCTCTGTTAGCTCAACTAGATCAGGGAGTAACTAACGAATTTACAGTAGAAGAAGCTACATCAGTAAGCCACGCTTCGTCTTCCACAACTGATTTAGGAATGGACAATAGTTTTGAAGGGGGAATGAAACTAGATACCGGAATGCTTCCAGGTGGAGCTCTTAATTTTAAATTTAAAAGAGGGGATAGTGAAAATGAAGGAGAAATCAGCTCTGTACAAGTAACTGACGGACAGAGAGATTTATTAAATAAACAGTTCCATGATTACTCGCTAGATATACTTATATATAAATTAAGAAAAGAAAACCTGATTAAGGATAGCAATAATATTAAAGAGGGGGATATCATTCAAAGCGAGGGGCAATTTGAATTTTATGATTTCTCTTTAATAAACAAAGCATCAAATGCTGAAGTTTGGGGAGAAATCATGAGCTGGGAGGATCATGAAACAGTATATAATTTCACCAAAGACGAAGCAAAAAAAGTATATGAAAAAACACAAAAAAATCAAGATCTAAACAAAAGACAAAAACAGATTAAAAATGAAGCTCTGTTATTTCACCAAAAAATTATTGATAGGAATGAAATAATAAAAGTTATGAAGATGTTAGAAATATACAGCTCTACTACTGATCAATTATTCAAGGATCTTACTTTCGTAAAAACAAACAATTTGATTGGATTATTAAAGAAAAGATTTTTACGCGAGTCAACCGAGTCACTATCTTTCAGAGGAAAAAACACTAGAAAAGCGAAATTCTTAGGTAGGGTCATAGGTGTAAAAAGCGAAATATTCGATGGCTCGGATTTCGATTTTTCCCCAAATGAAATAAATAAGATTCCAAGTATTTTGTTGGATGTTTTGTTAAACTCATTCGATATTTTAGAATTGGATGATATATTAGTGGCGCCTATTGCCGTTTATTACGAATCAAATTAAATGTATCAGAATTTCTTTTTTTTCGAGCTTCAAAGTCAACAATTTTTTTATTGATTATGTTATTCACATCTTTACGTTTGCTTTGGTTTTTATTTCTCAAATTATTAAGTTTTTTTTCATGGTGTTTCATGATTTCTTTTTGCTCTTTAACAAAATTATTAATATCCATAAGTTCACTCCCTTTTTTATTATACTATGTATAATATTTATTTTTGTAAACCTTTAATTATTACCAAAATAGTATTTCTTAAACTAAGATCATTATACACGAACAAATGTTCCTTTTCAACCTTACATTTATCCCCTTTTACTTCCTTAGTTAGTAGAGGGGGATACTTTCATTTACTCCACCCACACACAATAACCATTATTCATTATAATAAGCCCCACCAAAAGGCAGGGCATGATGCTTACTTAATCACAGCACTAGTACCAGAACCAACATATATATTACGCTTACCTCTGCCTGTTTTAATAGTTACTACATCTGGATATGGTTTATCTAGTATTTTATAAGTTAATCCACCATACCTAGCAGGAGTAAGGCTCCAATCGCTATTTTTTTTGATCGGTTTAACATTAAGCTTGTATGTCCTCCATGTCTTTGCGGATGCAGGTAAATGAACGGTACCTTTTGCTTGGCTAGGTTTAGACTTACTTTTTGGTTCATTCTCTTTTAAGGATCCATAAACCTCTTTACCAGCCAATCCATCCCGTTTCAACCCATAGTAAGATTGATAACGTTCTACTGCATCTTCTGTTTTATCGCCATAGTAATCATCTATTCCGTTATTTTTAGCACCTTTTTCAGGGTAGAATGGTGGGTCATTCTTCGATAGCATCGTTTGTAATTGTTTAACAGGCTTACCATATTGACCATTTCTAAGTGTTTGTCCTTTCCAATCACCAGTAACCTTTGTCCAGTTTGTTACTGTTTCAGAGCCTACTTGTTGATCTGGTGCTTCTACGGTTTTACCCTCAATGCCATCTATAAATGTACTCCACATATTCAGCAGTAAATGAGGACAGTTTTTCCCTGACCAATACTTATGTGGTACAACACGTTCAATAGGTATATTATGTTCTTTCATTAATTTTTTAATAAGCCATTGGGCATTTTTAATTGCTTTGTTAAAGTCGCCATCGCTGTTTTCGCATATTTCAATTCCAATTGATTGTCGATTTCCAGCACCTCTTTCACCGTCGCCAGCGTGCCAACCGTTTTCATTCGTTGGAATGTGTTGGTATATTTCTTTGTCATCGACAGTGTAGTGCCAAACAACCACTCGGCCACCTGCGCCATTATGCAAATACCGACTGTGCATTTCTGCATTTGCTCCCTTGCTTGAATTAGCTGTGTTATGGACAGTTAAATATCTTGGTTTCATAGAATGACCAGGGCGTTGATTCGTTTGAGATTTAGGTATAAAATCTTGAATTATTTTTGGCATTACTTCATCCCCCTATCACGTAAAAATTTATCATTATGCTTACCTTTTTTAGTAACAGGATTGTCTTTAAACCATGCCCATACAGCTACGCCAATTGTTGCTACTGTTGACACTCCTTCATATATTTGTTCTTCGTTAAATGGCAGTGGGCTCCACCCATATAGCATTAATGCCTGATTTGCTAGTAAAAACCCTAATACGACAAGTCTTACAATTGCTTGTTTCATTTTATATTCCTCCCTTTAATTTGCTAAATAAGTCAATAAAAAAACCGCTATGGATATGGCTAATGCCAACCATGACGGTAAATTCTTAAACATATTTTCTCTTTGCTTTACAATGCGTTCCACATCTTCCTTGCTTGCAGTGGATGATATACCTTTCTTTAAATCGTCAATATCTTTTTCATTTTCCTTCGACCGATTATATGCTCCTTTAGCGATGTCATAAGTTTCATTAATCTTATCTTTCATATCTAGCAAGCTGTCCAACTTCCCACTCTGTTCTGCAAGTGACACTTTAACATCCATGAGCACCGTCATGAATTCTTTCATGTCCTCCACTTCCTTTGCTTGGTCTGCCATTCTCGACCCCCTAACCGAAAGAACTATAATCGTACTTTATTCTTAACCACTTTTTCACTTTAGGTGGCCAGAGGGCTTCCCCTTTGCCCTCGCCCCCAAACATAAAAAATACGCCTTACTCGGCGTTATCCATTTCCTCTATCTGCTGTTTTCGTGACTGTTCTAATTCTTTCTTTAGTTCGTCCAATTGTTGTTTTTGTTCAGTTATAATAGCATCACGTTGTGCGACATTAAGCGCTGACTGTGATAATTGTACTTGTAACGATTGAATAATGAAATCCTTATTAGGATGCATATAAATCCCCCTCTATTTGTTCTAATCGGTCAATGATTTGCTGCATACCTCGCCAAACATAAGTTGTTAAAGGATACTGACTAATAGTAGTTCCGTCGCTACCTTTAATGATTTCCGGCGATTCATCAACCATTAAACCAAGTTGCTTTTTTGCGGTGCTAGGATCTGTTTTCATGCGATAGGTATGCGGATTTGTACTTTTGATAATGTCTAAAACATCATCCTGAAACACTTCAATATCTTTTTTTAATTCTCGTAAAGATTTATTCTCAAAAGAACCAGCCCATACTGGTCTATAAGTTTCTTCTAATCCTTTATTGACTACTTTTAAAACTCCATCCATACCAATATAAGCATTTTCAGTTCGGGTTATAAAAGCGCCACCCCATATTTGATTAGCGAAAACATCTCTATAAATAGGAGAACCTGTGCCATCGTTCGCATATCCTTTATTAACTACATGCATTGCACTGTCTGTACCCATCCAAAGACTTGTTGTTGTTGTGATTAATCCATTACTAAACAGCTTACCTGCTCGTAAAGGGTAGTAAGCGTCCGTAGTGCCTGCTCCCGTCACTCTGACTTCCCCGCCAGAACGTGGTCGTAAATAAATATTATTACCGGCAGAACCTGCATTATTTTCGAGATAATTTCCATAGAAACCTGAAGCACGAAATGGCAAGTACGTATAACTCCCTATTTCTCCATCACCCGGTATTCCATTAATATCTACGATGCGACCCTCTTGACCCGACTGAGCTGCTAAATACACGTTATCTGTGGTTGTCCCTAACGCTCTGGATGTCACAAGATATTCATCCGCTTGAAATTTAATACTATCATCAGCATAGTAGCCGTACATACCATCTGGACTAATCGACACTTTACGTCCATTCGATACATCAAAAAACTCTGCATCTGATCCATTTACGCTGAAATATCCATCTTCATTAACCGAGGACAGATTAACTCCAATAATGGATTGTCCAATGATTTTTTCTGCCACAACGCCTTCACCAGTGACAGCTGCTTCGGCAGTATTACCACCATCTATCGATACCATAAACCCATGCGATGTAAAACCTGTCACATAATTTGGGTTGCTTGGGTCAATACCCCATATTCCGCCTTTATCGGGAAATTGCAACTCTGTTTGAGCGTTTTTAATGGCATTTACTGCGTTTAGCATAGAGTCATCAAATACTGAACTAGGAAGCTTTTTTCTTCCCTCTAGTAGATCATTTAACGCTTTTACAGATGTGTTTAAATTCGCTTGATGTCGCTTCGTTAATCCTTCGCTACCGAATGTAACCGATAAATCTAATATATTTCCTTTCCAATCTTTAGTAGTAGATTTATCAATCACTCTAACTTCTTCTTTCAGCCCAATTCGTTCATCAATTAAAAATGTTCTATCTCCTAACTTCGGTTGCGCTAACTTATACCCTTGCTTACGCAGATCGTGAATATTAGCTGATACACTTATTTTTAATGATTCATCAACCAAAATTTTTAATTGTCTATCCATTGTTTCCGTTGTTGTAATCTTTCCATTTTTGATAGGAGGCGCTTCTCGTTTTCCTATTCCGGGTATATTGGCTAGAGGTGAAGTGTATTCCCTTATAAGTTTTGCGTCTTGTTCTTCGCCTTCTTTATAATCGCCGTAACCTTTAGCATAGGTGTAGAAAGAGCCTGCATCGATCTCTTGGACGATGTTTGATGCATTTAGTCTGTATCGATACATAAACGAAGCATCTCGTCCTACTTGCTTTTTTAAATAAACAATGTTTCCGACGATTTCAAACTCAGCACCATATCGATTTAATGCATTCTTGAATAGAGTTAGTCTAGTGTCGCCATCGCCAAAACCTTCCCATTGAATGGCGTCGAAACTATCAACTAACACATAATTATATCTCGAACCTTCAAATATAAGCGTAAAACAAGCCTGCGCTGTCATGTGTTGGTCGTATCGTTCATAAACCCTTTGTGTATCAAAGTCATCAAAAAACAAAGGAACAGCTTTAATGTCTGTAGACATTAGTTGCCCTTCCCCTTTACGTTTTGCGTAAACCACTTTATACGTTATTTCATCTGTAACAACTTGCCACATTTCAGTAACGTTTTCGATAAATAGAGCATTAACCTTTGTTGGTAGTATTTTTAGTGATAATGATTGATTTCCGTTTAATTGTTCGTCTATTTTTATTGTAGCTTGGAGAGGATATTCATTTCCTTCAAGGTCACGAATAAACATCTGTCGTCCTCCTTCCTATTAGGATATAACGACATTCGAAAAACTCCACTTGGCTTCTCTTCTTCCGAAGTGAAGATATCCGCCTCTATACTCGGAATCTGTAATTTCTGCCGTTAGATTTTGATCTACATTGGTTACTCTAATACCTGTTGGTGTAACTTCGATTTCTACAGAGAAAGGTGTACCTTTTTGCAAGTCTTCGCCACCAGTTACATTACCAATTCCCGTAGCTACTCCATTAGCTCCTTTATACACATAAATTGATCCACTAGCGATAAACAAAATCTGATAACCGTCACTAAGACCGTTAGGACTGTCCTCGAAATAGTCTATTGGTGTGTTAATTGCAACAGATCCCCAATATGTTCCACTTTCAAAAGTGATATCAAGGTTCATAGTATAAGTTTGTGGCAACTCACCCGCCCAACCTTGCAATACATATTCTCTGACTGTGTCGTCCGTGAGTATATTGGTAAATCCCCATTTATTCGGTGATATAAAACCGCCTCTGTTCGAATGGCCACTAGCTAACATCCCGTGCCCAAATGTTTGATCTATGAAAGTATCTTTACTAGATGCTGGTATAGACTCTGACAAATAAAAAGGATCATCCGAGAAAAAGCCATGCACACCCTTTGCTAATAATTCTTCCTTCTCATAACGATTATTCACAGTCCAAGCAATGACTTTAAGACCGTTATCTATACAAGATTGTATATAAGAGCCAGCGACGCCTTTTGAAACACCAACATATCCTATTCCAGCAGCGCTAATCGTTGCTGGGTCTGCCACATTTGTTATTAATAAAGTTGCATATCCTGCGTTAATAGCTGGTTGCAGATCGTTGATATCAGATGATTGGATAAGCGAATAATCTTTTAGTTTATATTTGTCTAGCACGTTTATTATTTTTTGTACAGACTTTTTATCCTTGGATTCCGGGCAATAAATTGCTGAATTACCGAATGTGCTTACTATATCTTCGAATAAAGGTGCACTAACATTTTTATAAGGCGATGGGACATATACGTTTAAATTTCTAAATCCCATTGCGGAATATTCATATACATATCCTGTTTTATCTGTAGTACGATTCACTGTATCATCATGCATAACTCCTAAAGAACCATCCGCAAGTGTCTGTACATCCATTTCTATAAAGTTATTACCTAAAGCTAAACATCCCTTATATGCTTCTAAAGTGTTTTCGGGGAAAATGTTAGAAGCACCACGATGCGCTATATAAAAAGGTTCTTGTACATCTGCTAATTTTTGGTTACTCAACTTAGAATTAATGGAATTTATCTCTTGTTCGTTTTCATTGATCCGTTGCGTTAATTGTTCCTCTACTGCATTAATTACGGAAGCATCTATATTTTGTATAGGTTGCCATTCCGAACCATCGTACCTCCATACAGTTCCGCCTTGTCTTTTGTCATCGGGTCCTGTAGGATAGTCCGCTGAATCACTTCGTGCCATAGCGGTGTCACTTTCAGAAGGATTAGGGTACGTTGTTGTTATATCTTCGTAGGTATCAACGAAATCAAGCCAATTTAGTTTTGATCCGTTTATGATTTCTTGATAAACTTCCTCGGTTATAGTAGATGCGATATTATCTATCATTTCATATAATTCTTTATACATACGATCTTCTTCATTTCTCATGTTTCTATCCCATAGTGTTTCTAATGGTATATAACCTTTCATATCACATCATCCTTTATGCATAATAAAATCTGAAATCAAATTCTGTCCTTGCTCTTGATATTCCTGTTAACTCAAATTCATTCCAACCCGGCACTAATTCAATAAATTCTTTATTTGTTTTCCGCATAAATTGTAATCCGTTAGAAGTTATGTTCGGACCATCTAACAAAATTGTTTGTGAATCTCTAACTTCTTCATTGACTCGGAAAGTAGTCCCGTTTGTCTTGTTTTTCAGTTGTAAATAACTTAACGACCCTACTACATTACTTATTTTTATTTTTAATTCCTGTTCAAACGGATGTATAGGCTGATTTCCTGCGTTGTATATACGGAAATTATTAGTTTCATGTGTATATTTTAATGATTCATCCTCTGCAATCAACCCCATACCAAATCCCCATAATTCATCATTTGCATTTATTCCGTTTTGTTCGATGTCTTGCGTTGTTCCTATTGATTCAGCGAACGGTAATTCTGACATTTCTAATGAGAACGTTCCCCGCGCCATTGTTTGAGTTAATCTTTCCGGAATAAACGAATCAACTACAGTCACTTTGTATTTTTTCCCTTTTTGATATTTTTCTGATACGTATAAAAAATCATGGTTAACGAAAAATGCAAAAGCTTCATCTCTTAATAATCGATAATCCATCGTATCATATGGAAGTAATCCTATTTCTGCTGTTACGGATCGTGTTGTAAAGGTGTATCCTTTATCTATAACACCGTCAGCCCCTTCGACTGAATCTATAACTCTGTTTTTTTGCATAGATGAAATAAAAATATCAAGAGGTAGTATCCCATTAGGAAATTTCTTTAAGTTCATATATTCGTCATATACTATATACACCATAACTACCTCCTTTAAAAATAATTACCTACATTAGAAACTGCATTATTTTCGTTAACTACTTCAGTAATACTTTGTCCGTTAACTTGTATTATTTTTCCTTCTCTCACACCTCGCGCGATATCTTGTAGTAAGGAAACCACTTGACTGCTACTATCGCTCATCGAATTGTCAAGTTGGCTCACAACTCTATTAGCCTCACCAGGCGGTCTAGCACCTGAAGCATAACCAGGTAAGTTATTTAATGATCGGATTATTTTTTTCGATTCATCATGCGGGAATACTTGATATCCTGCCGGGCGTTCGTATCTACCAAAGTTAAGTAGTTCCCAATGGTTACCCATTCTGCCGAGTTCGAATCCTTCTTCACCTGCAATAAATGGTCCACCCGGATGTCCTCCTGGTGGAGTACCATCAGCGTATAGTCCTTCTCTTAGTTGAGTTGCAACATTAACCGTTCTAAATAAAGGCGCTGATAATTCTTTATTTATAGAATCTATTGATGGATTAGTGAATATATCTATTTTCTTATCATAAACAGTTTTGCCAGCTAGCTCATTAATGTTCTCTAATCGTTTCTTTGCTTCATCTAATCGATTTTTCTGCGTTTCTAATTTTCTATTGGATTTTTCATACTCTTTCGTTGAAATTTCACCAGCGTCATTCTTTCGTTTCAATTCTTCTTTTGCTTCTTTGTTTTTTTCTATCTCTTTATCAATTGCTATAAGACCTCTTCCTTTTTCAGCAGTAATACCTGCTTGAGCAAGGATTAATTCTTCATAATCTCCCTGGAGTTTTTGAATTTCTTTTATTTCCTCTTCTGTTACTTCCTTGTCTTTTCTTTTAGTCTTTAGCTTTTCGAGCAATTTATCATAAGTTTTATCTAACTCTGCTTTTTCATATCCGATAGCTTCAACAATTGTATCCTGTTCTGCCTTTTCAAGTTCCAGCAAAGCCAATTTTGATTCAGCCTTTGTAAGGGCATTACCGTCTAGTCCAGACATTTTATCTTTTAGTTCTTTGATTTGGGTATTTATTTCTTTTTGCTTGATCTCTTCTTTTTCTAACTCAGACATCTTATCTAAACGTTTTTGGTAGGTATCATCTATTTTGGTTTGCGTTTCATTTATTTCAATAGTAAGGTCTTTTTGATCCTTTAAGAGTTGAGTTTCATTTTCCAATGCCTTTTCTAATTCTCTCTCTGCATTCATGATGAGTTCTTTTCGTTTTTCCTCATTCAACTCTTTCAAGGTATCTAAGTTGTTGATATAAGCATTTCCTTGTTCTGATATAGCGTTTGTTACGTTTGGTGTTTTTTCTACAAGAGTATCATTTAGTTCTAAAAACTCGTCCATTTCATCATTAGTCAATCCAGATTTTTTTAATAAGTTATTTTGTTCATCAGTTAGTGCTTTTATTGCATCTTCGTTTTTCGCATCTTTTAATTCGCTCATGATATCCATGTATCGCAACATTTCGTCAGTGGTAAGTTTATTCTTACCATGCAAGTCTTCAAACCTCTTTGATAATTCGTCCATTGTTGATATTTCATTATTTACACTATCAACCAACTCATAATTGACATCATTAAGCTTTTTCATATCTTTTGTCGTAGCATAGATACCAAGACCCAACGCGGCTACACCAGCAATCGCAATTCCAACTGGACCGCCTGTTACACCCATAAGACCAAATCGACCAAGTAGTCCTTTACCACCAGCTTTACCAAGTAAGCCAGTTAGACTACCACCGACTTTAAGCAAACCACCTATAGTAGTTGTTAGTCCGCCCAATCCCACACTTACAGGACCAATGGCTGCTACTAACCCAATCATTTTTAAAATGGTTTGTTGCTGTTCTTCGTTCATATCTGCAAAGGCTTCTGCGCCAGATTCAATTTTATCAATTAAAGGTTGAGCAGCATCAATCGCATCCATGACGGCTGGTATTAATGCCTCACCAAGCGTAATACCAATGTCTTTGATTCGATTCCAAAGTATTTTCATTTGAGATTCTGTAGTTGCATAACGCTTTTCTGCTTCTTCTGTAAGTGCTGTGTTTTCTTCCCATGCTTTTGATCCAATTTCTAAGGACTCGGAAAATACGTCACTTGCACCTGCAGCACGTAACAGGGTATCTCGTAATCTGACTTCTTTTATTCCCATTTCATCTAAGATGCCGATTGCTGATAGCCCTCTGTCCTCAGCTGTTGACAGTCCTTCAATAAAGGTACTTATTGCTTTAGTAGCATCATCTTTATATGCTTTCTTAAAATCAGAGGCAGACATACCGGCTACTTTCGCAAAATTATTTAAGGAGTCTCCACCCTTTTCAACTGCAAGTTGCATGTTAACCATCACTTTTGAAAAGGCGGATCCACCAGCTTCTGCTTCAATACCTACAGAACTTAATGCAGCTGCAAATGACATAATTTCTGCCTCTGTCAGTCCTACCTGGGCACCGGCACCTGCTAATCTCATAGCCATGCTAGATATTTCAGATTCTGTAGTAGCCAAGTTATTCCCCAAGGCAACAACAGTGGAGCCAAGTTTATCAAAGTCATCTTGAGACATACCCACGATGTTTGCAAATCTAGCAAACTCTGTTGCTGCTTGGTCACTTGTCATATTGGTAGCTTCTCCGAGGTCTATCATGGTTCGGGTAAATTCTTCGATGGATTCAGTTTTAATACCCAACTGACCTGCAGCTTCAGCTACTTTTGCGATTTCTGTTGTAGATGAAGGAATCTCTTTAGCCATATCACGTATGGACTGACGCAACCCCTGCATTTGTTCCGCGGTACCGTCAACGGTCTTTTCGACACCAGCAAAGGCTGATTCATAATCACTTGCCGCTTTAAATATCGCAACACCGCCTGCTACGATAGGAGCTGTAACCCTCATAGAGTAATTGCGCCCAAAGTCGGTCATATTTCTACCAACAGTCTGCATTTTATCTCCGGCATCTGTCATGTTCCTGCTAAGTCGCTTCCAAGGATTTGTTTGTTCTTCAATAGCTCTAGTGATATCGTTCAGTTGGTTCTCGGTACGGTTCATCTGCGCAACAGCATTATTATATTGGTCAGACAGATTCTTTGTCTGTTTTGCATCCTCACCCTTTATTCTTCGAGATTCTTCAAAACGTTTACCTAATTCCTTTACTTGTAACTGCTGTGTTTTAAATCGGCGAGTGAGAATATCTGATTGCTGTCTTAACCCTTTTAAACTGTTCGTGTATTCTTTACCGCCAGATCGTGCAGCATTCATTTCAGATCTTAGTCCTTTTAAATCTTGCCTAAATCCGGTTAAGGCGCGAGATGCTCCGTCATCTTCCCAGGATAACCTCGTTCTTAAATTGCCAACTTCTCTTTCTGCCACGTTCTCACCTGCCTCTCTTACCACACATCGCTTAAGTAAACTTCTTTGTCTTGCTGAACAGTGCTTTCTTCACTGAGTAGATCATTAAAAAAGTGGACGTCCATCTCATCAATTTGAGACATCGTCCACCCAGTTCTATTGATTTGTCCTCCATGTATATAACTCGGAGGGGGAAACATTAAATCTTTATATAACTTTAAAAGGGAAGTGTACGCTTTTTTAAACGTCACTCCCCCTTCTCGTTTCCCTCATTACCTTCTCTATTCGTTTTCGGCTTCACGCCAAACACTGCTTCTGCTAGTTTTTCATCAACATATTTTTTACTTGCACCATTTAACAACTGATCAATGGTAAATTGATCCTTAAATACAACGTTAGTAAGAATAGACATTATGTCATCATCTTCCGCAAGCAATTCCTTTGTGGTTGGATTTTCTTCTCTTTCTTCTGCCTTTGCCTGTATCTCAAAATATTTTCTTCTAGCTAACATAGGAACAAATGGTGCCGTGAATATTTTTTTCTGACCATCAATATAAAGTTCTATTTGCATTAACCTTCCACCCCCCCGCCAGTTCCAGCAGAATAATTTTTATCGATAACTTGCGTAAACCATTTATCAAATATGGTGTTATCCGTAATATCTGGATCCTGATCCCACATTTTATACTTTTCTGCTTTGTCGTGAAGTCTTGGGATCGCCTCACCAGATAAATTCGGTGTTTGATATGCAGGTGTTTCTTGTAATGTTTCTTTGTTTTCCTCTGCTGGAGCTAACTTCACACGATAGATCCAAAAGTACTCATAACCACCACGAGCACTTAATGCTCTCCCACCGATAGCAATGTAGGGAGCATCATCATCGCCGCTATCTGTAATACCTCCATTTGCATCAATTGTTTTACCTAGAATATCTGCTTCTACTTCTTTTTCTAGATATGCCGTATTAAGTGTTACCGCAATTGCTCCTTTCGCTGAATCCGAAAACAACACGTTATCATCAGCTCTTAAATTAGCTCTGTTAACTGATGGTGCCAAATTTAATGCCATTGCAGGTCCTAATGGTTTTACCTCACTATAGGTAGTTGAAGCATCGTCCTCAGCAGTGATAATTGCATAATGTAAATCTTTTAATCCTTTAATAGCCATCTATCATTCACTCTCCCTGTTTAATTTCGGTTGCATATATAAATCGCACTGTCTTTCTAAACTTGCCTACGTTCTCTTCATATTCTCCTGGAGCTTCATAGATACGCCGAAGACCAGCTTGTTTTAATAAATTCTTGGTTTGATTGAAAACTTCTAAAAAGTTTTCTTCCAAAAATATATCTATTTGCACATAATAATTTGTGGTAAGCTCTTCATCATCGGCTGTTAAAGCTGACCCCTGGTTATAGTCATTAAAAATAATATAGTCTCCAACCGTATCGCTAGCTGTAATGTAATGGATTGGGATATTTAAAGGACTCAAGGTATCTATAATTAACTTATTTAAAGTCATGTCATACCCATCTCCTTTCTCAGTTCTCTAACATAAATATCTAGTATTTCACTTTTACTTAATTCAAAAGCGACGGATGCAAAAGGTTTTGGGGAAATAAAACCGCCGGCTTTTACATTCCAATAGCCAAATTCATGCATGTACAAATAGTATCCCGGTTTCTTTGCACCGCCCTTTGTTCCTACAAATAACTCACCTTTTTTGGGATCAGTTCGTACGATAGATTCTTCTGCTTCACCAGAGATTCGATGCAATCCATGTGCGTAAACTTCGGCTTTCATACGCTCACGCAACAGATCTCCTGCGTTTTTTAACGCTCGGTTTTTAACTCTAGTTGGTACTTGTTCGATAAGCTCAATCTCTCTAATTAGTTCGTCAATACCTTCAAATTGAAAGTCCATCAACTTACCGCCTTTAATACCACGGTCATAGAAATACGTAGTCCGTCATCGTCTTCTATAGATTCAATCTCATGTTCTACATTTCTCCACAATACCGTTAACCCTTTTGGACGTTGATTATCTTCTAATTTCCTTTGGTAACGTATTGTAAATTGCCTGTTATGTTCCATTTGAGATTGTGCAGCTGTATAAAAAGCGTTTCCTTTTAAGGTTTTTAATTTTGCCCATGCTTTTGTATAAAGAGTTGGCTCATTGATTGGAAAACCATCTTCATCTGTACCGCCAGCTGGTTGTTGAAATATTAAACGGTGTCTTAATTCTCCAGGATTAATTGGTTTCATTCGAATCACCTGCTGGGTAACAGTATCGCAATTCCCTGAGAATACTGTCTAGAGAATGTGGGATCTCATAGGATGCATTCCCAATTCGAAAAGCTTCCCTGTTGTCATACCAATGTTGTGTTAATAGTGCGCAAGCCTGGTCATATTGTTCTTTCATATCGGGATTAGTTTCATCTATATCTTTTCTTGCTTGATTTTTTACACTGATTTTTGCCTGCTTATAGAAGTTTTCTAGATCCTTTTCATCTTCTTCTTCAAGTTCATCCAGTCTTAAAAACCGTTTCAGCTTTTTAAGTTCTTCAGATGTCACATTACCACCCTCTCATAAAAAGAAAGAGAGCGAATATCATCGCCCTCCTAAGATTGTGCTGGCCAAGGAACATCAAATGTAGATCCGTCAGATAGCTCAAACGTAATATTAGTACCGTCCGAAGTGGCTCCTGTGACACTAACACCATCAGCACCAGGATTACCTTTATCTCCTTTAGCCCCTTTTGCTCCATCAGTACCAGCTGGACCTTGAGGACCTTCTGGACCAGCAGGTCCCTGTGGCCCTGGCACACCACCGCTAGATTTACGTACAACCTTTGCCAAATTACCGGTCGTGACTGCTTCAGCGACATAACCAAAGCCTTCTCCTGCTGAAGCAACTATAACGCCTGCTTCTCCCACTTCTACATAAGTGCCAGCTGATAAATCTTCTCCCGCTTCAATATCCCACACAGGTTCATTTTTTAATGTTACTCTTACTTCTTGATCTGCTTTGAGTTCACCTGTAGATTTATAATCTGGTGTACCTCCAACCGGTGTAATTGAAATTGAAGGCATACCATTTCCGCCAGATAAAGATAGTAATCTATTAGCCTGTACATCTTCTGTAACTTTCGCTGTAAAGTAAGTCATTACCCCTCTGCACCTCCGTTATTAACATTGATTTGAGCAAATACAACAGATTCTGGATCCCATTTTGTAACATCTTCTCGTTGAATAGCTCGGAATTCAGTAGTATTTGATCTCCAAGCTTGTCCACCCACTTTAGTCATATCAATAGATAACTGTTTTCTATCCCATAAAACAATAGCCTCTTCTAGCACACCAATAATAAGTGGGGCCAATCCTTCAGCAGTTGTAGCGATTGTTTTATTAGATAAAACAATGATTGGATGTGTACCAGCAAACAGTTTTCTAGTTTTTTGAGTTGGATCTGGTTGTAATAATGGACGTCCATTACCATCCTCTAATTGATCAAGATAGTTAAAACCATCCTGGTTTGTATAAATAGCTGCACCTTCAGCAAAAGCAGGGTCCAACGTAACATTAAGCGTAGTTTTAATACCCTTGTAATCATCAAGAACAACCTTATCTAACGTATTCACTTGTTGTAGAATCAAATAATTATCTGTTGCTTTGGATTTTTTAGTAATCCAACGAATTAAATAATCTTCTAACGCTTGATCAGTATCATCCAGAACACTATTAGGGACTGGTAAGAATCCAGCACGCTCTTCAATGTTATAAGATAAACGATCGAACTTAGGAGATTCAATCTCTTTCATTGCATCTGGATCACCATATTCAGACAGTGGTTGCAGAGGTGTATGTTCCGCACGGCGTTCTAGCGTACGAGCACCTTTATTAGTTGAAACAGGCACCACTGTTACGTATTGACGTAAATCATCCGTTGTCTGGCGCAATTCATTAATACGTGTTTGGATATCTTCAGGAATAATATAGCCGCCATCTTCACCAGTTCCTGAAGAAATACGTGCTTTGTATTTATCCATTACATCTAATTCATCAGATGTTAAAGATTGCCCACGAACAGCTTTAAAGAAAAGAGCTTTATATTCTGGCTTATTATCTTTAGGGTCCTTAGGCTCTTGGTTCATCTGCGCTCCGTTTGCTTCTGGTTCAGGAATAGTCAGACCTTGAAAATCCGTTTGTAGAGCTAGGAAATTATCAAGGTCCTTCTTAGCTGCCTTCGCTTCTTCTAATTTCGCTTTTGCTTCTTTGTGCTTTCCTTCGTCCATCAACTTCTGTGCAGATGCTTTTAAATCAGCAACATTCTGGCGTAACTCTTGTTCGCGTTTGGTCATGCCAGATGAACCATCCATCTTTAAAGATAGTACGTTTTTATTTCGTCTCAAAGCTTGTAGTGTATTTTCTAGTTTTGTTTTCAATTGTTTTTCCTCCTTGTTTTTAAACATAAAAAATAGACCTTACAATTCGAGTAGGTCCAATTCGTTTTGAAATTGAAATAATTCATCTTCGTTATTTGGTTGTGGTTGATTGTTAGGTTTACTCACCTGTGCAACTAGCTTCTGTGGTGTCTTATCGTACCTTGCTAAAATGTCTGTGGCGCATGCAGCAATGGCTTTTGATTCCCCGACATCCACATTAAAATACTGCGCAGCTTCTTCACCAGTAAGCCATGTTTCTTTTTCCATGAGATCTTTAATGGTTTCGATGTCCACTCCATCCTTAAGATTTTCCTCGTAGATATTAACCAGTCCAGATTCAATGGTGTCTAGATCATCAGCTAACTTTCTAAAAACGGAAGCATTTCCTATAGCAATCGTTAATGGCTTATGAATCATGAGATACGCATTAGAAGGAATTCGAATCGTATCACCAACCATTGCGATGATAGAGGCCATCGATGCTGCAACACCATCCACATATACTGTCTTTTTTGCTTTGTTGCGTTTAAGCATATTATAGATTGCTTGACCAGCAAAAACGGATCCGCCAGGACTGTTGATATAAATATTTAATTCGTTTAGCCCTTCTACCTGATTAAGAGCGTTAAGTACATCATCCGGCATTACATCTGCTTCATCCCATTTAAAATCAGTGTTATCTACAATTTCACCATAAATATAAAGGTCAGCAGACGTATCGGTGAGGTTTTTTACTGTCATAAGTTGATTCGACTTATTTTGGATCGGTGTCGCTGACATATACACCGGTTGCCTAATCTTCTGTTTCATCTTCCACACCTCCTTTCGATGCTCCTGCTTTAGCTCGTTGATATTCTTCGATCAAGTCTAGAGTAGTGTAGTTGAGAGATACAAAACGTTTATTACCCATTTCACCAATACCATCCATGTCCTCAAGCTCTAATATTTTATTAATATCGAAGCCTCCAATTTCCCACATGGTTTTATAAAACTCTCCTCTTGATTTCGAATCAGCTCGCAATAAGCTTGTAAGATTAAATTTTGAATAGTATCTTTTCAGTTCCCGTTCTGAAAACAGTTGATAAGTAAACTCTTCTTCCCACTGTTTTATAATCGGACTTAACGTATTTTGAATATAATCCAAAGATTGCTGTTCAATGTTATTATGAGTGGATCTATCTAACTCATTAACCATGTGCATAGGAATGTTATAGAGCATAGCAATTTCTGTTTTGTCATACTTCATACCCTCTACAAACTGTGCGTCTTTTAAAGGCATGCTGATACTTTGAAACTCAAGACCTGCATCTAATATGGCAATACGTTGGGCATTATTTAATCCAGTATTAGCCTTTTCCCATTCATCTCTCACAACGTCTTTCGCTTCTGCGTTTAACATCCCTGGTACTTTCAGCACCCCACTGTTAGAAGCACCATTTTTATAAAACTTACCCTTAAATTTTTGAGCTGCTTGTGAACTTCCTATTGCTTCTCTAGCTACTTGAATGGGAGGCTTTCCTTTTACTCCATCCGTAGATAAAGCTGTTAGATGAATTATGTCTCCATATCCGATTTTTACAAACTGACCATTTGGCAATGTAGTGTGATACCACAATGTGTTCGTCGTCACATCAACATATGGTTCTGTAACAGCTGGATTCAATAACCATAATTCTTTTGGTCGCCCGTCTGCACCCCAGTTAATATTGATATAAGCATTTCCCCATGTATTACGATGGGTTTCTACTAGGTGTTTAAATTTAAATGGACTCTGATATGGGTTAGGCCTTGTCTCTAACACTTTTGCAACAGCATGTTTTTTATCCCTGACACGACCATCATTTGTCTTTTTAAATGTTTGAAAAGGAAGCTTAGCAATACTATTGGCTAGTATGTTTACACAGGTATAAACAGCTGGTACTCCTAAAGCAGAATTAACAGTAACTTGTTCACCGCTTGAAGCTTCATGACCAAACATCTTCATAAACCACGGTGCTGGATTCTTTAAGTCCGTCGTTTCTGCTTTTGGAGTTAATACATTTTTAAATATCAATGTTTACCACCTCCTTCACCTCCTGGCAATAATAATGCCAATTAAAATCAGTACAGCTGACAATAAATAATTACCTGCCAGTATATTTGCATCAATTACTGTAATGAGATACGTATTAACTATCCCTAGTACCATGCCTGTGAAAATTAAAAAATCCTCCAACCATTTGGTGAAGAATGATGTAAAAAAAGCTATGAAAAAATCTCTAATTACTTTTGCGATTTTAATTACCTCCTACATACTCCAATTATTTAAAAAGTGATTGCTTAGATCTTGTGGTCCCACACTCATCGCTCTGCTAAAAGCGTTAATTATAGCGGCAGCTGGATCTATTCGCTCAACCGATTTTTCTTTATCAAGCATGATGTTTTCTTGAGGATCCGTTTTCGTTACAGCATTGTTCAAAGCCCAATGCAATAATGGATCTTCGAAATGTTGAATATCTTTTCTATATACCCCACTTCTAAATTCTTTTGTAGGGAAGGAAAGATGCCTTAGCATCTGTGGAATTTCCACCATTGTAAAACCATGATTTTCTAATATTTGAACTAAATGCGTTGCATTCCATTTATCATAATCAATCTCTATGATGTTGTACCCTTCATCTCTCATGTCTAATATGTGTTGTTCTACATAGCTGTAATCAACTACACTTCCCGGAGTGGTTGTTAAGTACTTCTTTTTCTTCCACAGGTCAAAACGCACATTATCCGTGTTAATCCTTTCCTGTAACCTTTCTTCGGGCATAAACGAGTGCTGTTGTACAATGAATTTTCTCTCCGGAAGTTGAAACACCTTACCGATACTGGTTAAATCCGTTGTGCTTGATAAGTCTAGTCCGAGAAAAACGGGATAAGGAAGAACATCTTTAGGTTTTATAATTGCAGCTTTCCATTTACCCATTTTCATGTAACCTAATGGCTTAGCATCTATCCACACGTTCATGTTTTTGGTTAAAAAGCTTCTCATTTTCTCAGGCTGTTCGAGAGCAACTTTTAATTCTGAACGTATGGCAGTTAACCCTTCCTCGTAAGTCGCTACAATAGGATTAGCCTTTATCCAGTTTGATTCATCTTTTATATCATCAATAAGATTTCCTTCATCGTCCTTATCAAGCTCACAAATAATAGCGAAATACTCATCATTTTCTTGTGGCTGATCTGGATCCAAAATTTTGCTGACATACTCGTATTCCTTAAAACATGGTTTGTTTAAATCAAAGCCTGCAGTTGTGATAATGAACATTAACGGCTCTCTACGAGCCATCATCCCAGAAGCTAGTACATCATAAATTTCGCTGGTATCATGCCTGTGGTACTCATCAACAATTCCGACAGATGGGTTTTTCCCATCTCCGCTTTTCCTTGCTTCTTTGGATAACGGGATAATTACTGAGCTGTTGCGCAATATTTCTATCTTGCTGTACGCTTCTTTCCATTTTCCATCTAACAATTCACTGGTGTTTATCCCTGAGCGAATTGCCTCGTATACTTCTTCAGATTGTTCTTTTAACCATCCAGCTATAAATACCCGTTGCTTCTCATCGCCAAAGAAAGTGATAAATCCTGATATAATAGCTAAGAATTGAGACTTCGCATTCTTTCTTCCTAGCTGAATATAAACCTTACGTATTTTGCGTGCGCCATTCTTTTTCTTCTTAAAACAGAGAATATTGACTGCTAAAAAAAGTTGAAAATCAACTAATTCAATTGGTTGGCCAGCAAGTACGCCTTCTACGTGCTTGAATTCATGTGCAAACCAATAAAAATCATCCAATGTGTCTTCATCAAAATAAAAAAGACTGTCATCAGATTGACACTCTTCATAATCACGTAGAAACCTTTCTACTGCCCATATATGTTTTTTACCCGCTTTGATTTCACCGTTTAGTATTTTACCGCAGTAATCAAAGACTCGATCAAGAAAAGTCATAATCGCCCACTGAAGCGTTTTTCTGCTTCCGTTTTAGGTTGAGGTTTTTCATCCGTTTTTGGAATTACCAACTTCAAGCGAGATGTAATTGTCAGACCTAAATCATTTGCAGATGATCTACACTCGTTAAAAAGTAAATTCTTACTTCGCTGCATTGCTGAATAACTTTTAAAATCCTCAGCAGGTTTAACCTTTCTTATCAACTTAATAAGTTTAATATACTGATCTTTAGAATCAATATATCTGGCTAGATTATCAACATCGAGATTACTAAAAATACCTAACCTTAAAAGCTCGGTAGAAAGATGATTGAATTCTTCCTTCTGCTTTTTGGTTAGGTATTTCGGTGCTTCGATATTGTCCGTAAATCCTTTCATTTGTTCTTCCTGGCTTTGACGTTTCTTGATTTCGTCTTTAGTTAAATGGTTCGACCTTCCTTTACCTTGAATAACAGCTAAAGGTTGTTTATTTCTCCCTGCCATCAATTACACCTCCTTGAAAAAATTTTAAAAACGGATTTTTGTGTGCGCTTGAGGGGGCGTCGCTCTATAGTATTCTGAAAATTAAATAATTTACCCTGGGGGCCTTTTCTTATGTTCTTGGTTGTGACAAGCATGACAAACCGATTCTAAGTTCTCAAGATCATAACGTCGTGACCAATCATCCTTAACCTCAATCAGATGATGCACCACCTGCGCCTGCCTTATACTCCCTTGCTTTAAACACCTTTGACATAGACCATTGTCTCTTGCCATTGCTAGAGCTCTCACACGCTGCCACTTACTCGACTTATAAAACGCATTTACTTTAGGATCTCTTTTGTATTGGTTATAATTTCTGGTAGTTTTCTGTGCGTTTTTCTCATGCGTTTTACAGTAGGAATTTCTTGTCAGATTATTGCAGCCAATCTCACGACAAGGTCTCAGTGATTTCTGTACCATTAATCCCCACCTAAATCAGCACGACCATAGTTAACCAAGTTATACTTGAGTTGTTTCATCCGATTGTTTATATCTTCTTGGATCCTCTGTCTTTTTACTGCGTTATGCTGACCGTTTAACTCATCTCTTTTTTGTTGGAGTTTTCTTACCCGTTTATCTGTGACAAAGCAGGTAAAATGATAATGGCATTGATCACATTTAAAGTAGGTTTCTTTGATGCTGTTCGGATGCTGTTTGGTTTTATATGCAATATTAGTTACTCGATTGCATTTATCACACAATGCTATCATGATGAGTCCTCCTCACGTTAATCTTTCTATTCCGATACCAGTGATCCTCGGTTCAACCTGGTCATCCAGCTTATAATATTCCACATTAACTTCTAACTTACCTGGCTGATCTGTTCTAGTTTTCCAATCAAAATGAACTCGTACTTTATTCGTTATCTCTTTACCTTCATGAAAAACTCTAGGCAACGTACTGTCCTCGTCATCTAATTCAATGGTTAAAAAAATATTTCTTTTCCTCTGTTCTTCCAACTCTTTCAATGATGCAGTAGTTTTCTTTGCTTCACGTTGGATTGCTTTAAGACCTTTGATTGTATTGGAATAGTCAATATCTACTTCCAATGTTCCAACGCTTTTCTTTGGTGGTGTATCTCCTATCCTCGGACCATTTCCTTCTACTGGTCTTCTTGTACCTTCCTTGTTTTCTTTGTATAACTCTATAACAGTATCAACTTGTTTAGGTGTTAGGTTCCTGCAATAGTTTATTTTTCTATCAACTATTTTCTCTCTAATTTTGAAAGCTTCCTCACTTAGCTTGTGCTTATCTTGATAAGACTTTCTAATAACAAGCCCTCCACAACATTTGCATCTCAAACCATCTTGCCGATAATCATCTTGATGAAAATCATGTTCATGTCCACATTCAACACATTCCCAAATAACTTTACCTTCGCGCGACTTTTTGTCTGCCATGATATCCTCTCCTTTTAAATAATAAAAAGACACCTCATTGAGATGTCTTTGTTCTTTCTGCATAAATGTTTATTAAAGCTAATAAATCAGCTTGTGAATAATCACCTACTTGATAAGGATCAAAACTTTGTTGGTCTTCATTTGCTATCCCCATGTACGGTCTTGCTTCTTCATAATAATCCACATGAAGTCTACGTATAATTTCATTTAATTCCTGATGATCAACAATATTATAATCATATAGGTTTAATAATTTTGATAGCCCGTCAGATCCTATAAACCAATGCAAATGACCATCTGATAAACTTACATCTGAACTTTTTGTTTGGCAATATTTAAACGGAGACGACTTTTTGTGATGAATTATTCTAAAATTTTTAGCAGTGTATCCAGCTGCTCCGGTCTCTTCCTCAAGAAAGCTATCCCATTCTAGCATCCCTTCTTTAGCTGTATTAATTATCTCTCCACATACATCACAATACCATTGTTGTTTCTGTTTTAATTTAATTTTTCCTAACTTTTCTAGTCTTTTGATCTCAGTTTCCATTGTCATCTCCACCTTTCTATTTCCTAATATTCGACAGAAAGGAAGATATTCCTGCATAATTTTACCTAAAAAAAACAGCACCCAAGCCCTTGCAAAACTTGGATGCACCATTTACATATCTACAACATTACAATATATCGTAAACAACGTAACCGTAATACAGGTACCTATATTTTGTTTACAGTACCATAATAACACATTAATACGGACACTTTGTGGACAGTTTTCGGACAGATTCAATTGCTAAACTTAATAGCATCTACCCCAAAAAAGATGACAGGTAAATCGGATATTGCTTTTTCTATATATCTTCTCACCGTTCTTTCCTCAATATGTTCGATCTCTGCAATCTCTCTGGTAGTGTATTTTCTTTTGGAAATATATTTCTTTTCGAGAACCCTGTAGTATTTTAATTCCTCTTTACTGCAAGATTGTTTGTATGCTTCCATCTTCCCCCTGATGAAATAGACCATTGCTATCGTTTTGGTTTTGCTTTGTTTAATAGATTCGATAGATTCAAGACTAATTGTTTCAATGTCTAAGTCTTGGATTGAAGTGTCCTGAAGTTTTTCTAAATCTGTTTCTAGCTTCTCACAATGCATAACCAATGATCTGTAATTTCGTAAAAGCAGCTTAATGTTGTGCAACCTTCTATCATGTCTTTCCCGTTCCTGCTGCTTTATCTCTTCTTTATATGCTTTGATTGCCTCCTGTGAGGCAGTCTGTGTAATTAGTTTCAACTGCTTTTCGGTTATATGCATTAGGATTCCTCCTTTACTCCTCCATAAAGGGAAGGTTGATTATTTAACTGCTTCGTTAATTCAAAAAATAGCTCTCTATTTCCAGTATCCAAAGCATAATCTATTAAAATGTTAAGAATATCTTCATCGGTAACGGATGTTTTGCAATCATATTCCATCTTTTCGTATGCAGGCTTTGAGCTATATGACACACTTGAAAGATATTTAGCCATTTCAACTTCATAAATTTTATTTAGTATTCTTTTCATGTAATCATCATTTTCGAAGTAGTACATTACGATTCTCCTTTCAGTGCTTCACAAAGCTTTATATACGCATTTGTCGCACACTTATTTCGGTACCGCTCAACATCATCTAAAATATCTGTTGCTTCTTCAATAGCCTGTTTGTAGCGTTCGGCTCTTTTCATCTGGTTAATTCCGTATGAATTATTTTGTCTTGCCATGAATTTAGCTGTGTCTAGTTTTTCCTCTAATTCCTGCACACGTTCTTTAAGGTTTTGCTTTTCTTCTAAAAGATCATCATACTCAGACTCTTGAATAATAATTCTTCCTGTATAGTAGTCCATCTCTACCCCTCCTTTACTTTCTCAATTCGTGCTTTCACAGCTTCCAGTAGGGCATCTTGACCAGCAGTTTTATCAGCTAGTCTCGATGAAACAGTCTCGTCTAATGTATTTTCAGCTACTAAATGGTGAATGATAACTCGTTCTTTTTGTCCTTGTCGATCTAGCCTTGCATTTGCCTGTTGGTATAATTCCAAGCTCCAGGTCAGCCCAAACCAAACAATGTTATGCCCACCATCCTGTAAGTTTAATCCGTGACCAGCTGAAGCTGGGTGCGTTAAAAGTAAAGGTATTTCTCCTTTATTCCAGGCTTCAATGTCTTCAGGTCCTTCTAACTTTTTTGCTTCCGGGAATCTTTTCATGATTCTGGATAGGTCGTGCTTATACGTATAAAAGCATAAGATCGTTCTCCCGTTTGCGGCTTCGATAAGATCTTCTAAAGCATCAAGTTTTGCATGGTGGACTTCCTGCACATCTTTATTTTCGTCATACACAGCCCCATTGGCTATCTGTAGTAACTTATTAGACAAAACTGCTGCTGTATCAGCTGTTACGTCACTGTCTTCAAATGGCAATAGGAGATCTTTCTCTAGCTTCTCGTATTTTTTCCTAGTACTAGCTATTAAAGTGACTGGCACCATCCGTTCTATTCTCTCTGGTAAGTCTAGCCAGTCTTTGGCACTCATACTGACACAAATATCTGATATCTTCTCATACACTCGATTCTCAGCTTCATTTTTTTGTTTCCATTCGTAGACAATATGACCGTCACGTCTTCCTGGCGTGAAGTATCGATCTCGGTATCCGGTTATCGTTCTTCCTAAACGCTCTCCTTGGTCTAATAGGTACAACTGCGCCCATAAATCATGCAGACCGTTTGGTGTTGGTGTACCAGTTAAGCCGATGATACGCTGCATTAGAGGCCTAACTCGACGTAAAGCACGAAAACGTTTGGATTTACTGGATTTAAAGCTAGATAACTCATCGATCACAACTGTATCAAATGGCCATTTACTACCTGTCATACTCACCAGCCAAGGTACATTTTCTCGATTGATTACATACACATCAGCTTCTGCTTTTAGAGCTTTTTCCCGTTGGGTTCGGGGTCCAAGAATTTTAGATATCGTAATATGCTGCAGATGATCCCATTTAGCCGTTTCCCTACTCCACGTATCCTGGGCCACTCGCAAAGGAGCTATGACTAAAATTTTCCCTGCGTCAAAATACGTATTTTTCAACTCTTCTAGGGCAGTTAAGGTGATAACAGTTTTTCCTAAACCCATATCTAAGAAAAGACCTGCAGCTGGAGTATCAATAATCTTTTGAATGGCGTATTCCTGATATTGATGGGGAATGAATTTCACTAAATATCCCCTCCAAGCATCTTTATAAACGCATCTACTTTTTGCTTAGATTCTAGTACATAGACCTCATGTTTACGTTTCTCAAGCTCCTGAATCCGTTTCTCCTGTAGCGGACTTAGCTTTCCATTTGGTGCTTTCATCTCTACAAAAATGGTACGTCCTCGAGGTAAAATGCAAATGCGATCTGGCACACCTCTTCTACCAGGAGACACCCATTTGAAGCACAGACCTCCGAGTTGTTCAATTTTATCTTTTAGTCTTTTTTCTAAATCAGATTCTCTCATAAAATCACCTTCCAAAAATTAGGTGTTTCTTGTTGTTGTCTCGCGCGCGTACTAGGCGATACGCGTTTAACCTCTATATAAACCCCTATTATTACTTAATATTATTTTTATAGTTTTTAAGTAAATCTACTAACACAACTAACACAAAAGTATTTTCAAAGCTGTTCCATCAAGGGTTTATGATTGTGTTAGTAGATAAATTTTACTAACACATTTACTGCAACACTACAATTACTTCCATTTTTTGGTGTGTTAGTGTGTTAGTAACTGTGTTAGTAGATATGGATTTACTGCTCACGTTCAAACACACGTTGAATGTTGTATCCTTTTACCCGTTGTCTACCTGCGTCTTTCCAACCTGGAATGTTTCTTAAAATGCCATAAATCTCCTTCGCATCCCAAGGTTTCATGTCTCCTTTTTTACGTTGAAGACACTCAACCCAGATTTCTGCTGCACACACAGATGTACGCTGCATTGGCTCATCCATAAAATCTTCTTGAATTGGAGTTTCGAGATATTCGGTAATCCACCCTTTTCTCGGATCGTCTTCCATGTGAGCTTCTTGCACAGACTTGGCCACATCTGCTACTTGTCTTGGTAGAGTCAACGGTTCTCCCTGTTCACAATAGTGCTTAGCTTCTGCCCATACTTGACCCACGATCTCATCAGATAAGTAGGGCGATTCCGGATTTTCCTGGTCGTAAAAGATGTTTTTCGTCGCCCGTTCTGGCTCCACGCTAACTGGCCAAAATCGACGGTTTCCTGTTTGGTCTTTTAAGAAATCAAAATTGTTTGTTGTTCCAAAGAATATACACTTTCTTGGAAACTCTGATACTACTCTGTCAAACGCTACACGATACATGTCTGTTGTTTTGGATGTGAACGCCTTTACTTCTTCTATTTCAGCCTTCTTCATTGCTGATAGCTCTCCAAATTCAAATATCCAAGAGTTTTGTAGATATTCTCCAGCTTCCTTACTTTCAAAACTTTTTAAGGAGTCTGAGAACCACTGCCGTCCCATTTTAGCCAAGATCGTACTTTTACCGCATCCTTGTGGTCCAACAAGAACTAACATTTCATCGAATTTGGTGCCAGGTTCGTAAATTCTCACTACCCCGGCCATAAACATTTTTCGAGTAACCGTACGGGTGTAATCACTATCTGTTGCACCTAAGTAATCAATAAATAGCGTGTCTAAACGCTTAACACCATCCCATTCAAACGACTCTAAATAGTCATGAATAGGATGAAAAGCATTCTGACGGGTAACATGGGTAAAAGCATCACGAATGATATTAGCTGATTTAATGTCATATCCTTTTCCAAGAAAGTGCCTTAATTCTGCATCATCAGAACCTAACCACGGTTCATGTGATTGAAAGGGAGCTTTTTTGCGCCAAGGTAAATCGTTAAGAACTACTTCTCGATTTTTGAAAGCGTCATAGGCTAAAGTATTTTTCAAAGGTCCATTTGATAGTAAAAGCTCTACATTTCCCGCATTGCTTACTAGGTTTCCTTTATTCGTATAGACTAGTTTTTCTTTCCAGGCATCTGGATCTTGGCCCTCATCTATTTCATTTTGAAAATCTTCATCAATACTTGCCGCTCTTCTATCTACTAGAGTTCGTTTAATTTCCGGTAGTTCATAGATAAATTCCTGCATGGCCACATAAGAAGGGTATTTATTACCGGGCGTATTTTTCTTCACGTTGTCGTCCATATCCCCGAATTTATGAAGGCGAACCAGGTCAAATAGATTTTTACTGTGGCCGTCTGCAGCTGGGTCACTATCCTGGTGGCTATATGCTAAAGCTTGATCTGGAAATACCTCGAGACCATTTGCAGAAGAACCATGTAAATACGTATACCGATTTTCCATAGAACCCTGTTCATACTGATCAGATAGAAATTCTTCGATGCCTTCCTCAATGCTATAAGTCTGACAGAATAAACCTACTACGCCATGCTTTTGCGTTGGGTCTTGCTGTTTCTTTCCGTTTTCCAGCGGCGCCTTACTTTCTGATTCATGTCTTGGCCACTCAGCTATATCTGTCCAATCGATATACTCGTCAAGTATGCCATTAACATCTAGGGGCTCTCCTTCAGCTACTTCAAAGACTGGATCTGCATCCTTAGAACAACTAGGGAAATACATGAGTCTATGCAACTGAAACGTAGTGTGATCGAAATAAGTCATGCCTATGTTTTCTGCCAATTTACGGCTTACTGCTGCATACTCATCAGGAGTCATTTCACGATTAGCTGGAATTACTAAACGAAACTTCTGCCTGTTCGGTCGATGACTATGTGTGCTATAAATCAGATAGCTAGTACCACCAAGCATAAGGTCAACGTCTATCATGAAATCATCAGTGGCATAGTCAGCATCTAATGTAATTAACCATCGGCTCTCAATATTGACTTTTTTCCGTCTACCACTTCGGATAAGACCGCCTACAAAGGCAGGTCCATCCTTAATGGCTCCTTGCTTTAATTTGGAGAGTTTGTCGTATTCGGCCATCGTCTCATTTGTTCGACGTAGCTTTAACGTATCGATAAATTCTGGCCATTCTAGATAATCCACTGTCCAGTTTTTATCTGATCGATTACGGCCAAAGGATATTTCTAACACAGGCCACCCTCCTTTCTATGCTGATAGGTTTCTATTCCTCTTACGACGTTTTAACTTTTCAAGTTCGAATGCTTCTATGAAAGCAGCAACTTCTTTGGTCATGTTACAATTTCTAAAGCCACGGCATTGAATCACTCTATTCTGTTGAATTTCTACAGTGAAATAGGATTTATGAGGCGCATCATTCTTTCGAATAACATAAATGTCTGTATCACCTTCTGCATAACGTTTCGCATACTGGCCAACACAATGCTTAAGTGCCTTACCCTCGTCAAATAGTTCTATGCTGGATGTTGCAGGTCTTATATGCAGTCTGCCTTGTGTAAAAGAATACCTTTCTAAAGATGGAATACGCTTCTTAATCTGTTCATTTACCTTTTCATCCACTTTAATTTTTATCCGCCGAGAGGTATCCTCGTGAGCCTTCTGCAAATTGTTCGGATATTTTATATGATCCTTCGTTACATCAAGACCAAGTTCTTCTGCTTCTTGCCAATAATCTCGTAAATCTCTGATTATAGAAGAAGTTGAATGATATGCTAGTAGAGATTTTGAACGCTGCTTTAACGCATATTTCGTTACAAAATCTAGTGGCTCATGTAGCTTTATAGCTTCCTCTATAAACAGATCATCTAGTAAATCTGCTGTTTCAAATGATACGGATAAACCATGCTTTTTTAGAGTTTGGTACACATAGAGTAATTCAGGACGAGGAATAACTCGTTCACGTTTAAGCTGTTTTAGCTCCGATTTGGATAGCCGAATTACTTTTTCAAGCGTCTTCCCATTCCAGTTAATCGTCCCGTAAGTTCTAAGCCCTGTTAACTTCGCCTCAATGAATTTCCGGAAACCGATCTTCGTTAAATACTCAATGCAAGAATACCTTGCAGCTAAAGCAAAGAAATGAACAAGATCTTCTCTGCCATATAGGTCTTTATAACTCTCCCACGTACTATATTGAAAAGGTGTATTTTGAACTGTGGCTGCCACATTCTCATGAGAGATGAATGTACCCTTATATTGCATTAATCCTGTTGACTCAGAACGAATCTTCTTTAACTTAGACCATTCATCTCTCCAGCCGTTATACACCCTCTGTTCGCTGTATCCAGGTTCAAAAAGATACATGGAAACCTCCCTAAACATGGTTTTTACGTTCCTATAATCTCCATAGTCTCTTGTAACATGCAGTCCCATAGCGACAATGGTTTCTGGATCCACTTGTGATTTTTCATACCAAACAACGTAGGCTTCCGTAAACAAATTCTTACGACCCCGGCCAGCACTCTTAACCACAACTGGAGAAGCACAAAGTTGACAAGTCCAAGATTCGTTATGTTTCAATGGTTGAAGTTGGTCAATCATATAATCTTTCTCACAGTGGGAGCAGTATCCATGCTGAATGCCTTTCACGGTTTTAACGAAGACATATCTACTTTCGTAAAAAACAATGTCCCTTACATAGTCAACCAACTCTTGACTAACTTCTTTTGGGAAATGTGCAAGAAATTCAGGATCTAGTGACATCTTTTCAACCTCCCAACGTCACATTAAATACAAGATCAGTTTCTGTCGTCTCTTGGTTAGCTGGCACAGCAGGCTTGACTGACTCAGACTTTCCGGCAATTTCAAAGTAATCGAAAACAGTTGCAAATCCTTCTTCATCTGTTAACACGGCCATGTTTCCGACTTTTTTCTTTTCTGCTTCTTTACGCATACTGGCTAGACTGCCCTTAATCGTTTTACTTTTCACTAATATTTTTTCTGCGTCTTCCGGATTATGAGTAAGATGGTCCAATAAAAATTGGCCAATTAATTTTACATATGGGTTGTTATCTTTCTTCATTTCATCCTTTATCTTTGTCTGTGCTTTCTTTAACATGAGATCATCTCCTATGCTTAGCCATCGATCTTAACTGCAGTAGTCGCTTTTTCAGGGTTCTTCCTTAAAGAAGCTCTTCGCTTTCCATACGGCGTTAACATCCAACGTATATACTTTGAGCTAACGTTTAGCTGTTCTGCGCATTCTTCTGCTGAACCGATTGCAATTAGTTTTTCTCCTCTATAAACAGCAACATCACCTCTATAAGCTTTCATCTTAAGCCACTCCCTTCACACCCAATCAACGTAGGTGAATGTTTCTGGCCTATTAAAATACGTGAAAACTGTTTGAATAAGATCCCCGTCTTCATTTTGTTCATGTACCACTAACACGTATATTTTCATAGGCATTAATCCTTTATATAGTAGTCGGTTTCAAAGGCGTCAGCTGTTAACGGTAACCCTTTCGCCCATTTAATTGGCTGACCCATAATTTCCGTTACTTCATCCAGACTACCTTCGTCATTCGGTACATCCAGTACAACTTCATCATGAACGTGCATGACAGTTTTATATCCGGCTTCTTCTAAGTTGATAATAGAAATGCCCAGACAGTCTCTTGCAATAGCCTGAATGATGTTCTCCACCAGTTTGCCACCGTATGTGCCTATACGTTCCATTCCTCTCCCACCTGGTCCTTCATATGTGAGCTCATCTTTCCCCTCAAATTTCTGGTGTGGTTCGATTTTCGGTCTGACATAAGCTAGTTTTCTTCCAGATGGCAACTGAATGAAAAGCGTCCCAGATTCATAGATGAAGTTGACGCCTTTCGGACCTTTTATAAATGATTTTCCTCTGACTGCTGCAAGGGCATTCGCTTCTGTGTCGTACCATAGCTGTCTGATTTTCGGGTTAGCGTCACGCCAGGTTCTTACCAGTTCAGGTAGTTCCTCTTCATCAATCCCCATATCCAACGCACCCATTTGAATCAGTGCCCCTGGTCCACCTTGATAGCCAAGAGCCAATTCCGAAACTTTTCCTTTTTGACGTAAAGGGCTGCCTTTATCGATTTCATCAATCGGTACGTTAAACATGGTAGATGCAGAAGCCTCATAGATTTTACCGTGACTGTTAAATACATCTAGTCTCCACTGCTCCCCTGCCAACCATGCAATGACTCGTGCTTCAATAGCGGAAAAGTCAGATACAATAAAGCGTCCTCCGGGTGTCGGTGTGAAAGCTGGGCGTAACAACTGAGACAACGTATCTGGTACATCACCATAGAGCATTTCCAATAGCTCGAAATCCCCTTGCTTTAATGTCTCCCTCGCTAGACTTAAATCTTTCAATTCATTTTTACGAAGATTATGAATCTGAACCAAACGTCCTGCCCACCGACCTGTCCGATTGGCACCATAAAACTGAAGGATACCTCGTATACGGCTATCACTACATACAGAACGTTTCATTGTTGCGTACTTTGTCACAGACGTCCTGGCCAATTCTTGACGAGTCTCCAAAGCTTCTTGTACAGCTGGATTATTCGCCTTTTTGATTAGTTCTGGTACCGTATCTTTGGTTAAGCTTTTTACCTCTTCACCGGTTTGCTCTTTTATCCATTTTTTCAATTGGGGAAGGCTATTCGGATTATCCAACCCCGTTATCTCTGCGGCTCGATTCAGCAGGCGATCTTTATATTGCTTATCACAAGCGATGGCTTGCTTAACTAAATCCTGATCAAGATAAACGCCACGATCATTGATGTGCTGATCAACTTGCCACAATCTATTCTCTTGTTCAGGTATCGGAAACTTTTCTAGCTTTTTGCGAATCTCTCGTTCTACCACCACATCTTGACGACAGTATTCAATGAATTGCTGCCATTTATCTTCATCATGATGTGGGTAGTTCCTAGTACGCTTTCCATTTGCCTTTGTTGGTTTACAGGGTACGGAAAAATATTTAATCAAATTCTTACCCTTTTGATCTTTCTCTACATCCAGATTCATCGCTTTGGCCACGCCACCAAGGTGATTGGGTAAACCTAAAGTTAGGGCATGAACAGAACTACACCGCCATTGTGCCGGATCCATTTCAAGGTCAAAATGCTTTGCAATACAAGTCCGTTCAAAATTGGCGTTGAATGCAGTTTTTATGACATTTGGATTTTCCAATGCTTCCATCACCTTGTCCGGAACATCTTCAAAATCTAGTAAGTCGATCACAGTAACTGGTTCATCTTCAAAAGCGTAAGCGAATAATAGAATTTCAAAGTCTGGATCTTCTACGTATCGATAAACACCCGATTTGATTAAATCTGTACCTGAATACGTCTCAATATCAATAGAAAGTATGTCGTTCATGAAAATACCTCCGAGCTCGTTTAATAGAAAGAGGGAGTAAAAACTCCCCCTGTTTCTTAGCTTAAAAAGTCGTCGTCATCGTCTCCATCATCTTCTAGATCGTCAAAGTCATCTTCTGCACGGCTACGGCCACCTAAGAAGTCCCCATCTTCCCATTTCTGAATGTTATTTAAACCTACGGCAACCCCTTTATTTCCGTTCGTATCGAAAGGATAAAAGTTAATGCTAACTCGAACGTAACAACCGCTGTACACTTCAGTCGTATCGATAATTTCTTCACGATGACGGTCCACAATACCTGGCTTGTTTTTACTAGAAGCATTTAGGAAATAGTGGTCTTCGTATGCCTCCCCTTTTTCATCTGCTTCTTCGTCTCCATCACGAACTGGAGTATGGATGTTTTTAGGAATCTTACCTCCCCATTTTTCGTTCTTGCCAAGTTCTTTTGCAGTTTCAACAGCTGCTTTAATTTTTTTCATTGTTGTTTTATCTGACTTTGGAATGAGTATGGAAGTGCTGTACTTAGCATCCCCTCCGTTAATGGATTTCGGCTCCCAAATATTCGCAAAGCTTAAACGTACTTTTCCTGTAATCACTTTTGTATCTGTATTTGTAACTGCCATTTTTTCATTTCTCCTTTGTTGTTTAAAATTAGTTCCCCATCTTCCAGAGGAAAATTGATCTACATGATCATCAGCTATATCGCCCATTGATTTCAGACCTTTCGAATTTGGAATTTTTCTAGCCTCAAAGCGATATTTCATCCAGTCACTACCTATCTTCTTACGTAAAACTTTGTAGGCTTTGGTCTTTGATGGTTCAGTAATACCAAAAACAAACTTTTTTGATACGGTACTATATATCCCGTACAATTTTAAAATTCCTCACAATCTTCACAGCTCCTCGGATAACCCGGATCATCGCCGTCTAATAGCTCACCGCAATGCTGGCAAATGTATCCTTCATGGATTAACTCAACAGTTTCTCCCATTACTTGAAATCCTCAGCCGCACTTGCTGCAGATGATAACGCTGGACGCTTGTCCGACTCTGGAGCAAGTTTTGGTTTTCCTGGTGGTTTGATGATAAAGTCTTTCAATAAGGTGTCGAACTGTTTTTTACCTAGCGCTTTCTGCATATCTGTGATGCCTTTGATTTCCGTAGGTTTATGAATCTCATCCTCACTGTAGCCTTCTAAAATTAGTAGATCTTGGACGGCTTCTTTATCGGCATAGATACGGTTGCTTCTACCTTCAACCACCTTCCAACCAGGATAAGACACTCCATGTTTGTAGGCTTGATCCAGCGCATGTCCCTCGATATCAGACACCCATGATTTCAGCTCATCAGCCTTGGCCAAGACGTCGGCAATTTCAACAGGGCTTAGGAGCTCTGGCTCTTTAAATTCATGTTTGGCCAGTTCAAGATTTGCCTCAGCCCTCACTCGACATTCAGCTCTTGCTTTACAAAAGCGACAATGAGAGCCAGCTTCAAAAGTCTCACTACCTTGCGCTGCTTCCTCTGCCGTAGGCTTGACTACTTCTTCCGCCCACTTTAAAAGTTCATCTGCAGCTAACTCCTCCGTAGAAACATTGTCCAATCTTGGTTGAATGATCGTCATACGGACCGTTTCGATATCATAGAGCAAATCATATTCGTTGTACGCACCTAATCCATATAAACGCATTTGACTGTTGTTTTCTGCTGAAACAAGTACACCTTTGCCATACTTTAAATCGATGACCTCCATAACCCCATCAGCTATAACCAACACGTCGCCAGTTCCAAACCCTTCAGGTACCCACTGAGAAAAATCGAGACGTTGTTCTAAAAGCACCAAGGCGTCTTTCGTTTTTGCCTTAGCTTCGTTTACTCTCTCCACTACAAGATCTGTGTAGTTCTCACAGTGGTCAAGCATTTCTTGGCTGAAATACTCACCCTTCTTGTGTTTTTTCAATCGCCCGGAATACTGGCGCTTTGTTATTTCGCCAATCTTATACTGCAGCATGAGTTCGGATAATTCATGCGCTGCAGTTCCCTCTTCAGCAAATGACGTCGTGACATCTGGGTATTGACTTTCTAGCTTCACACTACCTGGACAAGCTAACCATCTACTAGAGCCAGATGCACTCAACTTGGCGTGTGCTCGCTCTGCATGGTTTTGGCTCATAGATTCTCCAACCTTTCTAAGTACTCGGCACGCTTTTCTTCCGGAATTTTTGAAATTGCATTCACACCTAGTTCACTAAGAAGTTCTTTGATTTCAGCTTTTTTACCAGACTTGGAGACTTCTGCCGTCTTAGCACGTATGTCTTCAATAGCAGGGACCTCAGCCTCTTGCTTCTCTTCTTTTTCTGGTTTCGGATCCTCTTTCTTAGACTTTTTCTCTTCCTTAGGTGTCTCCTTCTTCGTTTCTTTCTTCGAATCAGACTTGTCCTTCTGTTTGACTGGCTTCGATTCAACTACTGGTGCAGACCCCAACGCATTCGCTAAATTATTCAAAGCACCCACTAATTCTGGTGCGTTTATATTCACTTCTACTTTCATTTATTTGACCTCCTGTGTTATGATAATGCTGAATATTCGTTTTAGACTCACTGATTGCCGTCAGTGAGTTTTTCTTCTAACTCACCAGAAACGCCATAGAACATTTCTAATAAATTTTCATAAGCAAGCCATTTCAGGTCATCAGATAGATTGATGAACTCTTCATTTGTTAATTCTTCAGGTGACTTACCAGTTTCATCTTCAAAACAGTTACTCACTTAGTCCACCTTCCTCTCAAATAATTATTGCTATAATCAGAGCTATAACCAATGCACCAGCAAAACTTCCTAACCTCAAATCCTTCACCTCCTTAAAAGACCACAATCATAACTTAACTATGTTTTTATAAAGATAGTGGTGCCATTTATCATTTGGATTAATTGTGATCTCTTGACCTATTTTGAATAATTGATATTTAAATGCTCGAATTACTTTTATAGAATCAGAACGATCAAGAATTTTGTTTCCAACTCGAACTTTCACATAACCGATTCGTTTGAAAGTTAATTGATCTACCATGCTCCCACCTCCTTCAATAAGTAATGATTAAGTAATAATTCCAAAGAGCTACAACCGCAAACAACACTACATATGTCCAATCAGATTCTATGAGTTTGTTCAAACCAGTGCCTCCTGATGGCATCTTGTTTATTGATCTGTTCTAACAGGTCCTTTGCTTCCTCAGCAGTCTGCTTATTTCTTTTCAGCCTGTCCAATTCATCCAGTGACCTAGCAATATTGCTGTGATAAACTGCTGCTTTGGCAAATTCTCCTTTAAGCATTAATTCAATTGCGTTTGCCAAAAGATAGTCATAGCAATCTAGTTCTTTATCAGCTTGTTCCTGGTCTTTTGGTAGAAACATAGATAATTTTTCCATTACGATCTCCTTTCTTTTTCTCACTTCTGATAGAATATCTACTAGAAGGGAGGTTGTATGTTTGAAACTTAATCAAGATTGCGTTCGTTCAATTCTTCTTGAGTTAGAAGAACAGTTGACACTTAATGAAACTCTAGTTCTACAAGACCTTAAAGACTTTGAAACATTTAATAAGTTTGGTTACCAGACATCCGTTTATGCTTTATTGAAGTTAAAAGAAGCCGATTTTATTGATGGTCAAGTTCTACGCAGTGATGAAGAAATCATTGATATTGGTATTATCTCTATAACTTGGAGCGGTCACCTTTTTTTAGACAACATTCGAGATAAAGTTGTTTGGACTAAAGCAAAAGATAGCGTTAAGTCATTATCAAGTGTGTCTTTATCTATTCTCTCTAACGTTGCGACAAGTATTGTGAAGAATCAAATTGGATTAAAATAACTTGATCTCCACACCATCAATTAACACATAGACAAAATCTTTTTCATCCGGATAAGTTTTCTCAACGAAAGATGCTAATGAAATTAGATCGCCGTTGGTATCGATAGGTAATAATCTATTGATACCGTCTTTTTTTGAGTAAACAATTGGATATTTTCCCACCTTCACCTCACCCCCAAGTCCCGTTGATATAATATTTAAACCATTCACCATTTCTGAAATAAACCTCGAAACAACGTTCAGGAAAATTACGCTTTACTTTCTTAATGTTATCTAGACTATAATGCTTGCGTTCTTCAGTACCCATAGCTTGGTTGTGTGCTTCATGCGTATTTTTCAACATTTTAAGTTCATGCTCTTGTAAATGTTTAGCGGCTGGTATTTTTTCAGACATTTTGGTTCACCTTGCTTTCTGGGTCTAACCATTTTTCAATGCTTTCAATATCAAAAATTATTTTTGAACCAACTTTTTTGTGAGGAATTCTATTTTCTCTAACTAATCGATAGATAAAGGATTTTGACATCTTGTTGCCTGTATCTTCTAGGTATGTAACTAACCCTTTAACATCCGTTCGCTTCATTTTATCTAACCTCCTTTTCAAATATCAGTTTTTCTGATATTTCTAGGCAAAAAAATTTCTTCTATTCTTTTATTGAAGTATTTTGCTATGATGAATATTTCTTCGAGTTTAAAATCTGTTTCCCCACGTTCTTTTAATGCGTATGTTCTAGCATTTACTCCTAGAAGCTTAGCCATATCTTCTTGGCTGATTTTCTTAGACTTACGCAATTTAACTAGCTCCCAATGAACTACCATCTACTAACCCCCTTTTCTATCAGTGTGCTTTTATGATATATCAGTTTTTCTGATAAGTCAACGAAAAAATCATAAATACTGATTATTTTTATTGAAATGTAAGAAATACTGATATATACTATCTTTAGTACAAATAGTATATAAACACATTTATATAGATGAATAGATGGAGGAAGACAAATTGGATATTAATAAGTATGTTGGAAGCAAAATTAGAGAATACAGAAAGAAAAAGGGTATGAACCAAACTGAATTAGGAAAAAAGCTAGGAGTTAAGCAGAATACAGTGGCTGGTTATGAAAAAGGCGAATGGGAAGTAAGTTACGACAATCTTTTTATACTTGCAGATATATTCGAAATCAGCATTGATGATTTATTCCCAGCAACTAAAACAGAAGAAAATCACTTACAAAAAGCTTTAGAAGTTTCAAAAGATAAGGAACTATCTACAGATGAAATGCATCTTATTAAAAAGATTACTGAAAAGGCCCTCGAACTTGAGGGCGATGATAGAAAGCAATTAATGAATAGCATTAAGCTTGCTGTTGATCTCTTTGAGAACATGGACAAGTGATTCATCTAAGTACTTTGTTTCACTTATTTTAATCAGTTTTGCTAGTAAAACAATATTCTTGATTTCTTCTTCTGTCATTACATCGCCGCCTTTTAGTAATATTAAACAAAATTTCATATAAAGAAGGTGTCTGTTTGGCTTATAAAGTCGGAAGATGCCTGCTTCGTGACCACCTTGAGAAATCGAAAATGACTCAACAAGAATTAGCAAATAGACTCAATGTTACGTTTCAACAAGTCAACAAATATGTTCTTGATAGACAGAAGATGTCCTTACAGGTTGCAAAGAACATTGCATCAATATTAAATTGTCATATCGATGATCTCTACGAATGGATTGAAGTAGGCTACAAAGAGTAGATATTTTATCTACTCACCGACTTAATACAGCCGAACAGCTTTATTTACTCATTTATACCACATATTGGTAATATGTGCATTGGTAATTGTTACACCTTTTTAATAAATTTGTAACTTTCATGAAATTATTGTATCATGAACAGAACAAATGTTCTAGTAATTTTCACAAAAAAATCTATTGGAGGTATTAGATATGGCCAGCTTTAGAGAAATTTCTAAAGGAAAATACAAACTTACAGTTGAATTAGGATATGTTGGAGGAAAACGAAAAAAGAAAAATAAAACAGTAAATGCAAAAAATAAAACTGAAGCTGGTAAAATGCTGACACTTTTTGAAGCAGAGATTTTATCAAAGCAGTTGATTGATGAAACCAAACTGTCTGTAGAAGGTTTTTATGAACAGTGGTTAGAAAAGTTTGCTAAGGATCATTACGGGATCCGTACACTCCAGGAGACCAAAAACATATTTGAGAAACGTTTGCTTCCGGAATTTGGCCCAATGAAATTAAAAGATGTAAAGAAGATTCACATAGTTAACTTTTTTGATGATTTAAAGAAGAACGGGAAGCGTTTGGATGGTAAGAAAGGTTCTCTATCATCAAGTAGTATTAAAAACGTGTACAAGGCTTTAAATGCCTTATTTAAAGTTGCTGAAGGATGGGATCTAATTGATCGTAATCCATGTGAAAAAATCAACCTACCAGCAGTTAGACACAAAAAATCGGAAGTCTATTCATTAGAAGAGTCTCAACTGCTCTTTTCCAAATTAGAAAAAGAAGATACTATGTGGCAATTAATTGTACAAGTTGCCGCCGTTTTGGGAGCACGTGAAGGGGAAATAGCAGCATTGGAAGGAAAGCATCTCGACTTTGAAAATAATGCCATTACGATTGAACAAGCGTTAGTCATAGTCACAGGTGAAGGTTTAAAATTAAAATCAACCAAAACAGATCGTACACGTAAGGTATCCGTTCCAGAAGATTTAATGAAGGCACTTAAAAAGTTAAGAGCAATTAAATTAGAACATCAAGTGGAAATGAGTGATGATTTATGGAAGTGGCCAGGACATTTATTTTTATTTTCGGATGAATACGGACAACCACTCAGACCTGATAGCATTAGTCAAAGGTGGATCCGGTTTTTAGACAAAGAGGAAAACAAAGGATTAAAAAAGATACGGTTTCATGATTTAAGACACACATCAGCGACTTTATTAATTAATCAAGGTGTTCATGCCAAAATTATCCAGGAACGCCTAGGGCACTCTAAAATCAGTACTACAATGGATGTTTACGGCCATGTACTTCAACAAGCAGAAAAAAGTGCTGCAACACATTTTGAATCACTATTTAAAAAAGCTTAAAATGGTATCCTATTGGTATCTTTTTAAAATATACAGTTTCCCACGCAAAAATAAAAAACCTCATAAACTCGTTGTTTACAAGGCTTTTATTAGACGTCCCAGGAGAGATTCGAACTCCCGACCCACAGCTTAGAAGGCTGTTGCTCTATCCAGCTGAGCTACTGGGACATAAAAATATGTATGGAGCGGGTGAAGGGAATCGAACCCTCGTCATCAGCTTGGAAGGCTGAGGTTTTACCATTAAACTACACCCGCATATCATTACTATGTATGAAAAAACAATTGATTAATAGTTACTCCGTTTTTAACGGACAAGAATCATTATATAAACTTATACAGCTTTTGTCAATAGTTTCTAATAAATAATTTTAATTTCATCCATCCTTGGAGCAATGTCCAGGATGGATGCGTATTTTGTTTTATAATGTAAACTCATACTGCAGATTATGAACTAATTCACCTTCAGTTGTATAGTAACGTAATAAGATATTTTCTTTCTTTTCCCATTCCATTATAGCGTATGTTTTCTCTTTGCGAACCCGGGGCAATCGTATACTACCTGGGTTAATTAATAATTGATCTCCACGTTGTTCTGCCCCTGCGATATGTGTGTGGCCAAAGCATATAATTTGTGCTCCTAATTCCTCTGCACGGTATGATATATGCATGAGATTCGTTTTAACTTGATGTAAATGACCATGAACTATTAAAAAGGTTAAACCGCCTATAGTAAGTGTCTGTTCTTCTGGATAACGTATGTCATGATCGCAGTTTCCAATAACTGTATAAAATCCATCCATTTCGTTCTCATCCAAATCCAATTCAGAATCTCCACAATGAAATCGATAATCCACATTGTGACGTTGTTTAATCTTATCTAATTCTTCCGTTAATCCATGACTATCGCTTAATATAAGTACTTTTGTCATCGAATCCACCTTATTCCTTAATTAGTAATCCGTGTTGTGTCACTGTATCTTCTAGCTGAACAATTGCATTTCTACGATGACTAATTTGATTTTTTTTATCCGATGATAACTGTGCCATTGTTTGCTGATAACCTTTAGGTATAAAAATTGGATCATAACCAAAACCATTTTCACCATATTGGTTATCGGCAATTCTCCCCTCACAATACCCTGTATAAAAACGTGTTTTAGATCCTGGAGATGCAATAGCAAGAACGCAAACGAATCTAGCAGTACGTTTAGCTTCAGGAATACCACGTAATTCCGATAGCACTTTTTCTATATTTAATTGATCATCTTTATGTTCCCCGGCATACCTTGCAGAATAAACACCGGGTCTACCATCTAATGCATCAATCACTAAACCAGAATCATCTGCAAGTACAGGTAATGATAATATGGAAGCTATTTCTTCTGCTTTTAAGGCAGCATTTTCTTTAAATGTTTCACCTGTTTCTTCTACATCTGGAAGGTCTTCTAAGTCATTTAAAGAAAGTGCCTTTAAGTTATAGGGCTTAAAAAACTCCTTAAACTCATTAGCCTTCCCTTTATTTTTCGTAGCAATGATGATTTGCTTCATTTGCTTTCTCCTTTTGCTGTAACACTTTCTCCAATTCTATTGGTGATATCTCCAAGTACTTTACGCTGCTTCATAATAATTGTCTGTATTCCCTGTTCAGCTAATTGCAGCAGTTCATTTAACTGTTTCATACTAAATGTCGCTTCTTCTCCTGTCCCTTGAATTTCTACAAATTCACCGGTACCTGTCATAACTATATTCATATCGACATGAGCTTTGGAATCTTCCTCATAGTTTAAATCTAATATCTCCATGCCATCTGGCAATACCCCCACAGATATTGCGGCAAGAAAATCAGTAATTGGCATTTTGGATAAGACTTTCCGACGAAGTAAACTTTCGAAGGCTAACACTACAGCCACAAATGCACCAGTAATGGAAGCAGTTCTTGTTCCACCATCCGCCTGAATGACATCACAGTCCACCCATACAGTCCGTTCTCCAATGCTGTCTAAATCAACAACAGAGCGTAAAGCTCTACCAATTAAGCGTTGTATTTCCATTGTTCTACCACTAACTTTTCCTTTTGAAGATTCTCTTATATTCCTCTGTTCGGTTGCTCTTGGTAACATTGCATATTCAGCAGTTATCCATCCCTTACCTTGACCGCGCATAAACGGAGGAACTCTGTCTTCTATACTTGCATTACATATTACTTTAGTATTCCCTACTTGAATTAACACGGAACCCTCTGGATGCTGTAGAAAATTCGGTGTGATTGTAACAGGACGTAAGCTGTTACGATTACGTTGATCAGTTCTCATCATAACTCCTCCTTAGTTCAACCATTAGCTTAACATATTTTTTGTTAAAAGCACTATTGAAATACACATAAATTACAGAAGGAAACAAGTGTCACTTGGGATTCTCATATCCAATCTAATAGCAGTAAGATGTGTATATTAGAAATACGGACAATAAGCTACTTACAATCTCACCTGGTATATGATAAACTATTGTCACTCGACATAAGTAGATCTCCTCTCGTTATTCGAAATTGGTTTGGTGGCCAGTTTCTTTATAACGTTTGGAGATTTTTTATTACATTCCTTGTTTTCACATAGCCTGTGGTTTTACATGCACTAAAAAGAAACGTAGCGACTGGAGCGAGTCAATAGAGATAAAGGAATCACGGTCCGACGATGACTTATCGCAGGGCGATTCGTGAGGTCGCCTAGTTTCTGGGCAACTGGAGCTGGACGCGGCTCAACACGCGCCTATTTATCCACATGGATTTCCTAGACTATAAAAAAGAGGCTTATCAAAGCCTCTTTTAGCTATAACTTCTCTGTCGGTATAAACTGCTGTTTCGTTACTGGTTCCGTATAAGCCTCACCATTTTCATTGACTAGTTCCTCTACACTTTCCACGTTAACCTGAACAGCTTCCACCCCCTGTACATTTGTCAACGTTCGAACTAGCGTTTCCATTACCTCATCAGCGATTACGGATTTATCCTGTTCTTTAAGTATAGATTCATTAAAATGTAGTTGTAAAACTCCATCTTTTAATGAAGGTTTACTCGTCAATGCAGCTGAATCATTAAAGACTTGCTTTACATTTGATTGAATTCCTGGACCCTTCAGTAAGTTCTTAACGATAGCACTGAACTCATCTACTTCCTCAGATGGTTCTACATACTGTGTCACAGGAATGTAGTATCGATTTTCATCATGCTCCGTTGGATAGTACATTGTGACCGTTTTACTTTGCATGAAGTCAGAAACCCCAGTATCACTTACATTAATTCCATTTTCCCTGGAATACCCTTCACCAATTGGTGTTCCATTAACTGGCATCTCTTTTAATGCCATTCCATCCATTTTTAATTGAACTTCCTCTACATTCTCAAATTGCGTTAAGGTATATGTTACGGCTTCTAGAACTTTTGTTTCATCCTTCGCTTCATAGTTTGCAAATTCTTTCGAAAAGTTAACTACCATTGTGCCATCTTCCTGCAAATTAATGCCTAGAACTTCAGTTCCTTCTGGTAGAACTGCTTGAAATCCGTTAGGAAGTAACTGGGAAATCGGTCCACCCTTTACTAAATATTCTAAAACCTGTGTAGCTACTTTATTCGATTCAGGAGTTGGTAATTCCAATGTTTGAGACGCTACCATTCCATTTGCATCAATTAAATACAGATCACGTGCTATTGTCTCTGAGACGTTGTCTTCATCCTCACTCTGTTCATTAGCTTTTGCATCTGAATCTTCCAGATTATCAACGGGCTCTGCATTTTGTGGAGGATCGATCATTTCCTCCTCCAAGGACTGCTCACCTTGAAAACACCCGGATAATATAATGGACATTGTTACTGTACCCGCAATCAAAAAAATTCCGCGCTTCTGCATATCTTTCCCTCCTACGATGGTTTGTACTATTATATATACGAGCCCACTGCGAAAATAGACCAAGCAAAAATAAAAAAACAGGATTCTTAGCTTTAAGAATCCTGTAATTGATGGAGATATGCTTTTTCAATCGTTACCATTTGCAAGTAAGGCTCTTTAAAGATACTTTTGGATATTTCAATAAAAATTTCTAAGTCACCAGTGGTATAAAATTGGTGAACCGGATAAATATCATCTTTATTAAACAGTTGATGTACATCCAATATCGTACTCGTTTCCCTTGCCGTCTCCTCACTTGATGAGATAATTGTTATATGTTGTCCAATAACAGATTGGATAGTATCTTTAATTAACGGATAGTGCGTACATCCTAAGATCAACGTATCCATATTACTGTATTGTAATAATGGAGCTAACGTATCTTCAACAACTTCTATTGCCTGACTTCCTTCAAGTATCCCTTGTTCAACCATAGGTACGAACATGGGGCATGCTAGCGCATTAACCTCTAACTCGCTTTTAATATTTCTAAGTGCATTCGTATAAGCATGACTTCTAACAGTACCTTCTGTTCCAATAACACCAATATGATTATTTCTTGTAAATTTAATTGCTGCTCTTGCTCCAGGTTGAATAACACCAATTACCGGGATATCTAGTTCCTCTTTTAATGATTTTAATGTAAATGCAGTGGCCGTGTTACATGCGACAACAAGCATTTTTATATTTTTTTCCAGTAGAAAATCGACCATTTCCCACGTGAATTGCTTTACTTCTTCTTTTGATCTTGGTCCATAGGGACATCTAGCAGTATCACCTAAATAAATCAGCTTTTCTTTCGGTAGCTGCCTCATTAGTTCATGTGCTACGGTTAATCCCCCTACCCCAGAGTCAATGACCCCAATTGCCTGCTTCAACCATATCGCCTCTTCTTTGAAGTTTTATTTATCATCTATACTTATCATTTGCTCATGCAAGTATGAAAGTAATTCATGTAAGTCTTCCACTTGTTCTTCTGAAAAATTTTCAAGTACGTTGCCAAGATACTGCTGTCTCTTTTCAATCACCTCATGGATAATTGTTTTTCCTTTTTCAAGAACGTGAATACGTACTACTCTTCTGTCTTTAGCATCTCGTACTCTTTCAACAAGGTTATTATTTTCCATTCTATCTACTAAATCAGTTGTCGTGCTAAAAGCTAGACTAATCCGATTGGATAGTTCTCCGATCGTTAAATCCCCTTCCTCCAATAGCCATTGCAATGCAATGAACTGCGGAGAAGTAATTGGATAATTATTTAATATTTGTCGTCCCTTTTGTTTTATGATTCCTGAAATGTAGCGCATTCTTTTTTCAATCTTATTTATTGTATCTGTTGTTGCGTTTGATTTCAACATGTAACCTCCTAGAATTACTTCCCGTATATGACTATTTTACATAACGTACTGCAGTCCCGTAAAGTGATATTCATTTACAACCAAATAGGAAATAGTGCTACATTCATCCTATTCAAATCACGTGTATATTGATCGTTATTTTATTATAAGACATTCTGATTCCTATATTAAAATTTCTTTTAAATAAATCAATTACTACCACGACAAATGTACGCACCGTTTCCTTGATCCAACATAAGCTATAGTGACTAAATAATTTCCCTTCAATCTGCAGCTCTATTGACAGCAAGGAGGGGTTAACATTTGAAGGACAACGAGTATAAACCGAAGCAATTATTAACAAAACGTGAAAAAGAGGTTTTCGAGCTGTTAGTACAAGATAAAACAACAAAAGAAATTGCCCAGGAATTATTCATATCAGAAAAAACTGTCCGCAACCACATTTCAAATGCTATGCAAAAGCTAGGAGTTAAGGGGCGTTCACAGGCTGTAGTAGAGCTCCTTCGCATGGGGGAATTGAAGCTCTAATCAAATCGGCTTTCCTTATTGGAAAGCCGATTTAGGTTTGAGCATTTAATTTTTCACAAGCAATTCCTTCATTTCCTCTGGTAAAGAAACAGTTTCCCCCGTTTTTGGATTAATATATACTAATCTTCCCCGTCCTGTTAAGGCTATTTCTCCTTTCTCATTAAGAACCATATAATGCAGATCTAATGAGGTATTCCCGACATGGTTTGCTTTAACATAGACGTCAAAGGATTCATCAAAATACATTTGTTGTAAATAATCGCATTGTAAATCAGAAACAACAGGAATGGCTTCTGATTCTTTAATAAACATTCCCTTTGATTTTAAGAATTCAATTCTTGCTTCTTCAAAATAGATAAATGGTGATGTATTATTCACATGCCCAAATAAATCCGTCTCCGAAAAACGAATCTTAATCGGTATTGAGAAAGAAAACGTAGAACGCCAATGATCCATGTCTTCTATGTAAGCAATTCGCATCTCCCTTACCCCTTTCCATTTGTTAAACTTGTAAAAATGACCCCAGCCAATCTTGGCAGGGGCCATTTTATTTAACATTCATCATTAATGTGCATTGTCACTTCCAAAGAAGTTTTTAAATGCTTGAATATTTGTCGCACGGTTCATTGCTGCAATTGATGTTGTAAGCGGAATACCCTTCGGACATACTTGCACACAGTTTTGTGAGTTCCCGCAACCGTCAATTCCGCCATCTTCCATTAAACCGTTTAATCGTTCACTTGCATTCATTTCTCCAGTTGGATGAGCATTAAACAAGCGAGCTTGAGACAATGCTGCTGGACCAATGAAGTTAGATTTATCGTTTACATTCGGACAGGCTTCTAAACAAACACCACAACTCATACATTTAGATAATTCATAAGCCCATTGCCGCTTCTTCTCAGGCATCCTTGGTCCTGGTCCCAAATCATGTGTTCCGTCAATTGGAATCCAAGCTTTTACTTGTTTTAATGCATCAAACATACGTTCACGGTCAACGATTAGATCACGAACTACCGGAAACGTAGACATCGGTTCCAAACGGATAGGCTGCTCCAATTGATCTACTAGTGCGGCACATGACTGTCTAGCTGTTCCATTAATCACCATAGAACAAGCACCACATACTTCTTCTAAACAGTTCATATCCCATTGTACTGGTGATGTTTTCTTCCCATCAGCAGTAACTGGATTTTGACGAATTTCCATTAATCCAGAAATAACGTTCATATTTTTTTTGTAAGGAATGTTAAATGTTTCCTTATAAGGAGCAGAATCAGGGCCGGCTTGTCGAGTTATGATAAAAGTAACTGTCTTTTGTTCAGCCATTCTTACTTACTCCCTTCGCTTTTCTTTGTGTAATCACGTTTACGTGGTTTAATTAATGACACATCGACTTCTTCATACGTAATCTGAGGTGACTCAGTTTCTTTATCAAATTGAGCAATTGTCGTTTTTAACCATTCCTCATCATTTCGATCAGGGAATTCTGGTTTATAGTGGGCTCCACGACTTTCGTTACGGTTATATGCTCCTTGTGTAATAACTCGTGCTAAATGAAGCATATTTTTCAACTGACGAGTAAACATAACGCCTTGGTTGCTCCAACGCGATGTATCATTAATATTTATATTTTCCCACCGCTTAAGCAGTTCTTGAATTTTCTCATCTGTTTTTAATAACTTCTCATTGTCACGAACAACGGTAACATTATCTGTCATCCATTCACCAAGCTCTTTGTGAATTTGATAGGCATTTTCTTCCCCATCCATCTTCATTAGCTTTTCAAAGTCTTCTGTTGCCGCTTTGACATTAGACTCAAATAGTTCAGGCGATAAATCATCAACATGTTTATCTAACCCTTCAACGTATTTAATTGCATTCGGACCAGCAACTGAACCACCAAAAATGGCAGATAGTAAGGAGTTAGCCCCTAAACGGTTACCGCCGTGTTGTGAATAATCACATTCTCCAGCTGCAAATATTCCTGGAATGTTTGTCATCTGGTCATAATCTACCCATAGACCACCCATTGAATAATGAACTGCTGGGAATATCTTCATTGGAACTTTACGAGGGTCTTCACCGACAAATTTCTCATATATCTCAATAATACCGCCAAGCTTAATATCAAGTTCTTTCGGATCCTTATGGGATAAATCCAAATAAACCATATTTTCCCCGTTAATTCCTAGTTTTTGATTTACACAAACATCAAAAATTTCTCGGGTCGCAATATCACGTGGTACGAGGTTTCCGTAAGCTGGATATTTCTCCTCAAGAAAATACCAAGGCTCACCGTCTTTATACGTCCAAACTCGTCCACCCTCACCACGAGCAGATTCACTCATTAAACGTAATTTGTCATCTCCAGGAATGGCTGTTGGGTGAATTTGAATAAATTCACCATTTGCATATTTTGCTCCTTGTTGATACAAAATACTAGCAGCTGAACCTGTGTTAATAACGGAGTTCGTGGACTTACCAAAGATAATTCCAGGGCCTCCAGTTGCGAATATCGTCGCATCAGATGGGAAGGCCTTAATTTCATGTGACTTAATGTCTTGCGCTACAATCCCTCTTCCAACACCTTCTTCATCAATGACGGCATGAACGAACTCCCAATTTTCATATTTCGTTACAAGTCCTTCTACTTCATAGCGACGAACCTGCTCATCTAGCGCATACAATAATTGCTGTCCTGTAGTTGCCCCTGCATATGCTGTACGATGGTGCTGTGTTCCACCAAAACGTCGGAAATCTAGCAATCCTTCTGGCGTCCGGTTAAACATAACACCCATTCTATCTAGCATATGGATAATGCTTGGCGCTGCATCACACATCGCTTTAACAGGTGGTTGGTTCGCAAGAAAGTCACCACCATATACAGTATCATCAAAATGGATATAAGGAGAATCCCCTTCTCCCTTCGTATTTACTGCACCATTAATACCGCCTTGGGCACATACAGAGTGAGAGCGCTTTACAGGTACAATGGAGAATAAATCAACATTGACTCCTGCTTCGGCCGCTTTTATAGTTGCCATTAATCCAGCCAACCCTCCACCGACGATGGCTATTTTTCGATTACTCATAATAGATGCTCACTCCCTTGTTCTTTAGTTAAACTCCGTATGCAAATGTAATTAACGTTCTTACACCAACATAGCTCAATGCTAAAAACACTACGACCGTTGCATATGTAGCAATTTTTTGCGACTTCGGTGATTGCGTAATACCCCATGTCACGAAGAAGCTCCAAAGTCCGTTTGCGAAATGGAAAACAGTTGCTATTAATCCAATAATGTAGAACCAGAACATGAATGGGCTAGAAAGTATTCCTTCCATTAAGCTATAATCTGCTCCCTGAGAACCAATCTGAATTCTTGTTTCCCAAACGTGCCATACAATGTAGACAAAGGTAATAATTCCTGTTACACGTTGTAAGACGAACATCCAATTTCGGAAAAAACCATAGTTTTTCGTATTGCTTCGTGCTACAAATACAATATAAACCCCTAGAATAGCATGAAACAAGATAGGCAGGTAAATGACTACGAATTCCAATAAGAGTCGAAATGGTAAACCGTGCATAAAGTCTGCTGCCTTGTTAAAGTTTTCTTCACCATACACAGCAAAATGATTCACCACTAAGTGCTGAACCAAAAATATTCCAATTGGAATTACGCCTAGTAACGAGTGTAATCTTCTAGTTAGAAATTCACGATGCTCTGCCAATGTGTTACCCCCCTTTAGTTTAATCAATGTTAGTTTCATTTTTATCACATCACATCAACCTAATTAGAAAAGCTTGGCGCATTGCCAAGACTGATGGTGAAAAGTCTATGTTTAGATATACTTTTCTTTACTGTTTCACAGCGTGTAAAATAATAAAAATTGATGAGGTTGATAATGTACAATTTGTGACATGTTTATTGTACTTCTATCTCCATAAAGCGTCAAGAAAACGGTACCTAAAAATGAAGAATTATGTATATCCATAATATGAACTAAAAACTGAATCAATTTCCTTTGTATACTTGCGAAATCGGTACAATATATAGATAATAATAGTAGTAGCTATGAAGTACATAATTCGTTAGTCTTTTAAGCTATGATTTAGAGAGGATGACATTCATGACAAACAAAACTGACACAACGATTACCGTTTCCCAGATGGAAGAATTACATACGGCAGGTGCCGGTTATGATATTCTACGCTACGTAGGTTTACCAGAATTATTAGGAAGAGAATCTCATACTCTCTTATATTTCATGGGAAGAAAACTAGCACGGAAGTTTGAATTAAGTACAATGGGAGATATTTTCATTATTTTTGAAAATTTAGGTTGGGGACAATTGGAACTAGTTAAAAACAAAAAGAAAGAAATGGTGTTTCAGTTAATGTCGGATTCAATTGTTCAACGATTAAAGGCACCATTTGAAGCTGACTTTCGATTAGAGGCTGGCTTTTTAGCCGAAGCATTGCAAATGACAGAAAACTGTGATTGTGAATGTGTCGAATCCGTTCATTCACGCATTCACCAGGTAGAATTTACAGCTGTGCTAAGCAGATAGTAAAAGAGGTTGTCTCAAGAGTCTATTTTTTGAGAGGTCTTTCTATGTTTGTAAATAACGAATGTTTATACTTCGGAATATAGCGTTTGTCAACATGGCAAATAGTAGCAGCAAAGGGCCGAACAGATTTAAAATTCTAGTTCGGCTTTTGCTTTAGCTAAGATATATGCTTGCTCCAGACGCAAATTATGTTTTAGGACGATTTTGGGACAATTCTTCTTCATTTTCTGGGCTATTTAAATAAGTAATGATTTCATTTGCTGTATTCTTTGGTATGCCTAGCTTAGTAAATTCCTTTATCTCTGCCTTTTTAATTTCAGTAATCGATTTAAAATGCGTTAAGAGCAGCTTTCTCCTTTTTTCACCAATACCTGGGATTTTATCTAATTCTGACTGAAACACATTTTTCCCACGTAACTGTCTATGAAAAGAGATAGCAAAACGATGTACTTCTTCCTGTACTCTCTGAACAAGATAAAATTCCTGTGATTTCCTATCCAATGGTACGACAACTGGTGGTACACCGTATAATAATTCACTGGTTTTATGCTTATCATCCTTTGCTAAACCGCATAAAGGAATATCAAGTCCAAGTTCATTTTCGAGAACGTCTAGTGCCGCGCTCATTTGACCTTTCCCTCCATCAACGATGATCAGGTCTGGTAATGGTAGGTTTTCTTTCAAGACCCTCGTATATCTTCGACGGATAACCTCTCGCATCGTTTCATAGTCATCTGGCCCCTCAACATCTCGAATCTTATATTTTCTATATTCTTTCTTATTTGGTTTTCCATCAATGAAAACAACCATGGCAGATACTGGATCTGTACCTTGTATATTGGAATTATCGAATGCTTCTATTCGATGGGGTGTTTCAATATTTAGTCGTTCGCCTAAATGCTCTACTGCAACAATTGTCCGTTCTTCATCCCTTTCGATGATCGAAAATTTTTCCTTCAACGAAATTTTTGCATTCTCAGTAGCGAGTTCAACTAACTCTTTTTTTCGCCCCCGATAGGGTGTATGAACATCAATATCCAAAAGATCCTTCAGTAAGTCTACATTTGTGCCCAATGGTACAAGAACTTGTTTTGGCTTCGGATGATTCTGATGTAGATAGAACCTACCAATATAGCTAATAAATGTTTCCTCTGCCTCGTCAAAGAAAGGAAATACGGCAACATCACGTTCTATTAATTTCCCCTGCCTAATAAAGAATACTTGAATACACATCCACCCTTTATCAAAGCTATAACCAAATATATCCCGATCAGTCTGGTCATTCATGGTCATCTTCTGTTGCTCCATGACAGATTCAATATGTTGTATTTGGTCCCTCAATTCCTTAGCTCTCTCAAAATTTAACTGTTCACTTGCCTCATACATTTTCTGTGATAAATCACGTTTAATGGATGTATAACCGCCGTGTAAAAAGGAGGATACATTCTGAACAATCTCATCATATGCCTCTTTCGTCGGTGGTGTTTCACTACATGCAAAACATTGATCCATATGATAATAAAGACATGGGCGCCCCGGTGGATTATTACACTTTCTAAGCGGATAAAGTCGATCAAGTAATTTTTTGGTTTCTCTAGCAGCGATGACATTTGGGTAAGGTCCAAAATATTTCCCTTTATCTTTTTTAACTTTTCTTGTTATGAGCAAGCGTGGATGCCGTTCAGAAGTTATCTTTAGATATGGGTACGATTTATCATCCTTTAGCATGACATTGTATTTCGGATCGTATTTTTTTATTAAATTCATTTCTAAAATGAGTGCTTCGATTTCCGATGATGTTACAATATATTCAAAGCTTTCAATCTCTTGAACCAACCGCTGCGTCTTACGATCATTTGCTCCAGTAAAGTAGGAGCGAACCCTATTTTTTAAAAGCTTCGATTTGCCGACATATATCACCGTTTCATGCTTATCCTTCATAATGTAGCACCCTGGTTTAGCTGGGAGCACTGCAAGCTTTTCTTTAATTAACTGATTCATAAGTTCATCCAATCCCTTTAGAAAATCCCTTGTTACATCTGCAACAAGGGATTTATCAATTTCATACATTCTATTTATTAGTATACAATGTTTAGGCGTGTTTGTTAATTAAATCTACTAGAGCTTCTTTTGGTTGAAAACCGATAACTTGGTCAACAACATTTCCATCTTTAAATAGTAATAAAGTTGGTATGCTCATTACACCATATTTACCAGCAGTTTCTTGGTTTTCATCTACATCTAATTTAACAATTTGTACTTTGTCTTCCATTTCTCCATCAATTTCTTCAAGTACTGGTGCAATCATTTTACAAGGGCCACACCAAGGCGCCCAAAAATCTACTAGTACTAAACCCTCAGCAGTTTCTTTAGAAAAGTTTTGATCAGTTACATTTATAATCGCCATTATATTACTCCTCCTAATATGAAGCTTAATTCTTACGTTGAGTATATCATCGTTAGTATAACCTTACTAATAATTTGCTTATGCGTATATGAGTTATAAAAATTTCTTTTATTGCTGTTATTTAAAGCATTCACCTCACTGCCTTAAACTGCTGATATTAGTTGAGAAGCTACATGACCTAACTTCGTTTTTTCTTGCCCGCGGGAAGCGTCCTAACCATACTCATAACTTATAGCTAGCTTGATTACTCGGACAAGCAGCGAATGATATGTACATCTTCTTGCAACCTGAAATAGCAAAACATAACGAAGCCAATGATCCGTATGGTTTTTTCATTATTATTCTCACAACTCATCAAGCAATAAAAACACGAGCAGTGTCTAAATAAGATCGGTTAACCTGTCTTTTCGCATTATAAAAATAACTGCCGAGAATGACTACTCGACAGCTTAAAATATAACTATTACCATAGGTTTCATTAAAATTAGCTATTCGTTATTCCTTCTTGTAGCTTTTTCACTTCTTCAATTAATAATGGTATTACTTCAAATAAATCTCCAACAATGCCGTAGTCAGCTACATTGAAGATATTTGCTTCAGGGTCCTTATTAATAGCAACGATTACTTTAGAATTCGACATCCCCGCTAGATGTTGAATAGCCCCTGATATACCTACAGCAATGTATAGATCTGGTGTTACAACTTTACCAGTCTGCCCTATTTGCAATGAATAATCACAATACTCTGCATCACAAGCCCCGCGTGAAGCTCCTACCGCTCCACCTAATACTTCTGCCAATTCATAAAGTGGTTTAAATCCATCCTCACTCTTAACACCACGTCCACCTGCAACGATTACATTAGCTTCTGATAAATCAACACCTTCTGATGCTTTTCTTACCACATCTTTAATAACCGTGCGAATATCTGTAATGTCTAAATTCTTTGGCGTGATTTCTCCCGAACGTGCTTCATCCCGATTTAATGCAGGTATATTGTTTGGACGAATCGTAAAGAACGTGATACCATCCGTAATTATTTTCTTCTCAAATGCCTTACCTGAATATATTGGTCGAACGAACTGAATTTTATCCCCTTCAACCTCAATATCTACCGCATCAGAAATTAATCCTGTTTCTAATTTACTGGCAATTTTCGGGGTTAAATCCTTACCGATGGATGTGTGTCCCATTACAATACTTTTTGGCGACTCTTCATGAATAACAGCTAAAACCGCTTGCCCAAATCCTTCAGATGTATAGGCTGTTAAGCTATCATGAGAGATCGTTACGACACGATCAGCACCATAATAAATCATCTCTTTTCCTAGTTCCTCTAACTCACCAGACCCACAAATAACGCCGACTAATTCTGCTTCAGCATCTACCTTTTTTGCAGCTGCAATAGCTTCATAAGATACATTCCGTAATGAACCGTCTTTTGTTTCCCCAATTACTACTATTTTTTCACTCACGTAACTTTCTCCTCTCTGTCATAAGAAATTACAGTACTTTTGATTCATTCTTTAATAATGAAACCAATTCTACTACTTGCTCGTTAAGCTCACCTTCAAGCACTCGGCCAGCCTCTTTTTCAGGTGGTAAAAAGATATCAATAGTTTTTGTTTTCGGCTCTACATCATCTTCGTCTAAATCTAAATCATCAATTTCCAGTTCTTCTAATGGCTTCTTCTTGGCTTTCATAATACCTGGTAGTGACGGGTAACGTGGTTCATTTAGTCCTTGCTGACACGTTACTAAAACAGGAAGTGACGTCTCAATAATTTCCACATCACCCTCTACATCTTTTTCAATGTTTACGACCTCGCCATCAATTTTTAGACTAGTGATTGTTGTTACATAAGGAATACCCAACGCTTCCGCAAGGCGGGGACCAACTTGCCCGCTTGCTTCATCAATAGCCACATTTCCTGCTAAGATGAGATCTGCTTCTTTATCTTCAAAAAACGCTTCCAAAATTTTAGCAGTTGTATACTGATCCCCGCTCTCCAAATCATCCTCCGTATTAATTAATACCGCCTTATCTGCCCCCATTGCTAAAGCAGTCCGTAGTTGCTTTTCGGAATCCTCATCCCCAATAGTTACTACTGTAACTTCACCACCGTGTTCATCTCGTTGATTAATTGCTTCTTCTACCGCATATTCATCATAGGGATTAATGATAAATTCTGCTCCATCATCTTCGATTTGACCGTGAGAAACATTAATTTTTTCTTCCGTATCAAACGTCTTTTTTAATAATACGTAAATATTCATTTCATTTTCCTCCTTCAATCTACTTATCCTGGAAGTTTGGTTTGCGTTTTTCAACAAACGCCTGTACGCCTTCTTTTGCATCATCTGTTCCAAATATCTGTCCAAAAGCCTTTGCTTCTGCATCAACACCTGAAGCAAAGTTTCCAGTCTTGGCAAAAGGAATTAATTGCATAACATGATTAATCGTTGGTTTACTCTTAATAATTACCTTTTCTGCTAATTGTCTTACTTCCTGTTCTAACATATCCTCATCTACCACTTTATTTGCCAATCCTAAGGAATATGCTTCCTTACCACTAATTGGTTCACCACTTAAAATCATTTCATACGCCTTTGCTGTTCCAACATATTGTGGGAGTCGTTGTGTACCAGCAAATCCAGGAATAATTCCCAATGTTAACTCAGGTAGACCTAATTTTGCATTTTCAGTTACAATTCGCATGTGACAGGCCATGGATAATTCAAGTCCTCCCCCCAAAGCGGCTCCATGTATTGCCGCAATGACCGGTACAGAGAAATGCTCAATACGATCAAATAATTCCTGCCCTTTTTTTGCTAACAATTCATAATCAGAGGCTGCTTGTAATGAAGTGAATTCTTTAATATCAGCACCTGCTGAAAAGAATTTACCGTCTCCTCTAAGTATGATTGCTTTTACGCTAATATCCTCTTCGATCTGATCTAATCTAGTAGAAAGATCACGCAATAGAGTACTAGATAAAGCGTTTGCAGGAGGGCTTTTAATAGTTAAGTAAGCAATATGGTTAACTACCTCAAAATCTAATGTATTCATTAGTCCATCTCCCTTATCTTAAATTGTACACATCACTCTTTTGCTTACGAATTAGCAAGGCCTTCAGTCAATAGAGCATGAACTTCATATGCTTGTTTTACTAAGTCATACTTGCGTTCTTTCATCACCCAATTTGTAACCGTTTCATCTAGTGTACCAAAAATCATCTGACGAACAAGAGGTATATTCAAACTATTTCGGAAAACACCTTCCTTCATACCCTCTTCAATAATGGAATCAATTACTGTTAAATATGGCTTTAACACCTTATTAATTTCTAATCGTAATTCAGGATTTGATTGACGAAGTTCTAGCTGTGTTACAACTGCTAACTGAGGATTCTCTGCAAGTTGTGTAAAATGCATTTGAATTAATTCCAATAACTTTTTATTTGCATCTTGTTTGTCTTGAATGGATACAGTTATCTGATTAATAAATTGACCCATTTTTTCTTCAAATACTGAAATAAGTATGTCTTCCTTATTTTTAAAATATAAATAGATCGTCCCATCAGCTACACCAGCTTTTTTGGCAATCTTCGAAACCTGTGATGCATGATAACCGTTTTCTGCAATAACCTCAACGGCTGCTTCTATAATTTGTTTATACTTTGGTCTATTTTTATTCATGTTTCTCTCCTTACAACTGCACATAAAATGAATGATTATTCATTCATTATCTTAACTTCTTTTTAAAACGATGTCAATAGATAGCTTGTACAGTTTTCAGGAAAAAAAGAGCTAACGCTCAAATTGTTTTTATATCTTCTTTTTCAGCGACCTCTTCTTCCTCTACCAATTGTCTTCTTAATATTTTACCAACTGCTGTTTTCGGTAGTTCATCGCGGAATTCATATCTCTTTGGTACTTTATATGCTGCCAAATGCTTCCGACAATATGTGTTTAATTCAGCTTCTGTCAGTTTATAACCATCCTTTAAGACTACATAAGCCTTTACGGTTTCACCACGATATAGATCTGGAATACCGGCTACAACAGCTTCTTGTATCCCCTCATGCTCATATAAAACCTCTTCTACTTCTCGAGGATAAATATTATATCCACCAGCAATAATCATATCCTTTTTGCGATCAACAATGTAAAAATAACCATCTTCTGTTTGATATCCTAAGTCACCAGTAAATAACCATCCATCTTTCAGTACTTGATCCGTCTCCTCTTGATTATTCCAGTATCCCTTCATAATTTGTGGACCTTTAACGGCTATTTCACCGACTTCACCTATTTCAGCTTCATCCATCGTTTCCATGTTCAAAATTTTAGCATCTGTATCTGGCCATGGAACTCCGATACTTCCATTTCTACGCTCATGCCAAACAAAATTTGCATGAGTAACCGGTGAGGATTCTGTTAGACCATAGCCTTCCACAAGTTTCCCTCCAGTTACTTTTTCAAATTGCTCCTGAATCTCAGTGGGCAATGGCGCCGAACCGCTAATACACGCTTCTATAGAAGAAAGATCGTAATCTAATAAATTAGGGTGATTTAATAAACCTACATATATCGTTGGTGCACCGGGAAATAAAGTTGGTTTCTGTTTATGAATCGTTTTTAATACTTCACCAGCATCAAACTTTGGAAGGAGTATCATTTTTGCACCAATTAAAATGGAGTTATTCATTACTGCCGTCATTCCATATACATGGAAAAAAGGTAAGACGCCTAATACAATTTCTTCTCCTGGCTTTGTTTTGTAGATCCAAGCATCACACATTTCCACATTAGAGACTAAATTATAGTGAGTTAGCATAACCCCTTTAGGGTGGCCAGTTGTACCACCAGTGTATTGCAATAAAGCGAGATCTTCTATAGGATTAATTTCTACAGCTTCAAAAGAGCTCAGAGCTACATCCATAATATGTTCCCAAACATGCGTTTCTTCACTTTGCTCGACCTTAACCACCATATTATATTGTCTTTTTTGGATATACGGATAAATGAGGTTTTTAGGGAAAGGTAAATAATCTTTGATGCAAGCTACAATGGTATGTCTGATATCCGTGTTACCTTTTACATTGGTGACTCGAGGTAATAAAATATCTAAGCAAACGATGAAGGTAGCTCCAGAATCGATAAGCTGATACTGTAACTCTCTTTCTTTATAAAGTGGATTGGTTTGCACTACTATTCCGCCTGCCATTAGCGCACCGTAATAGCTTATAACGGATTGCGGACAGTTTGGAAGCATAATGGCAATCCTATCACCCTTTCTCATACCAAGGGACTGCAAGTAATTTGCCATTTGAGTTGCCTGCGTGTGTAGTTCCTTATAAGTCATCTCTTTTCCCATAAAATGAAGCGCTTTCTTTTTAGGGAATTGTTTAGCGCTTTTTTCTAAAAAAGCATATAATGGCTTTTCATCGTAAGCAATTCTAGTCTTTATTTCTGGTGGGTAATGCTGATGCCAGCTTTTTTCATATACCAAGCTCTTCTCCTCCTTTTACCTTATTTTATACCTATTATACCGATTAATTTCTAATTTTTAAATTTTTATATAAATTTTTTTCAAAAAAACTTGGCATCTCTGCCAAGTAAAGTAAATCTTTAGCAATACGGATTCGGCTAGCATCCATCAGCTGTAAACTTAATAGCTATATTAATTATATTAACCATATAATACCTACAATAATAAAACCAATTGCGACTGCAATTAAAATCTTAGCCAGTCTATCCAAAATCATGCAATTCTCCCCTTATCCTATGCTGGCACCAATTACATATGCCAATCCAATTGAAATCATCATCGATATAAACCCAACTGCCTTATTTCCGTTACCGATCTCTTCATCAACCTTAAGCATTGGTGTTAAAAATTCAAATATAAAATAACCAACTAAAAGAAGAAAGAATCCTAGCATTCCCCAGCCAATACTTATTAACAAGGTATCATTATGTTGAATAGAGTAACGGAAGATCGTTGCTATTCCAAAGATCTTCCCTCCAGTTGCCATCGCTACTGCAAAATTACCTTTTTTTATTTCTTCCCAATTCTTATATGACGTTACTATTTCAAAGATAGCCAAAAATACCAACGTACAAAGTATAACAACACTATATCGAGCCGCTGTCTCTACCACTATATTTTCCCAGAAACCTGACACCTTGAACATCCCTTCTCCTTATTTACAGGATTACTTAAGATTAATAATCGTAACACCGCTACCGCCTTCCCCAGCTTCGCCAGGTCTAGCATCCGATATTCTTGGATGTTTTTTAACAAATTCCAATACACCTTTTCGTAGCGCTCCAGTACCTTTTCCATGAATAATCGAGACCTTTGGATATCCAGCGAGTAGTGCGTCATCAATATATTTCTCAAGCCTTAACAATGCATCCTCAAACCTTTCTCCTCGCAGGTCTAATTCCGTTTTCACATGGTAATTCGAACCCTTTATGGTAGTTAGCGGTTTTTCAATGGTTTGATTCTGCTTTCCAATAAATTGCAAATCATTACGATCAACCTTCACTTTCATTATACCAACTTGAACTAGATACTCCTTATCATTTACTTTTTCAAGTACCGTCCCTTTTTGGTTGATCGTTAACAATTTTATTTCATCACCGGAACGAAGTTCTTTTTTCCCTTTTTTCTCTTTTGGTTGTTGCTTTTCTTTTGTAGTCAGGTTGGGCTTGGCAGAATCTAACATTTTTCTTGCTTCAATCCATTCATGTTCTTTCCATTCTGCTTCAGTCCGCATATTTCTGATCTCACTTACAATCATTTCAGCTTCTTCCCGCGCCTGCTTAATAGCTTTATCAGCTTTTTCCTCTGCTCTCTCGTATAGACCTTCTCGCTTCTCTTCAAATTCCGCCCATGCTCTTTGTAAATCATGATGCAAATCTGTCGCTTCTTGTAATAGTTCATGCGCTTTTGCATAATCTTTCTCCGTATTTATTTGGGATTTTTCCAATGAAGCGATCATATTTTCTACACTTTTGGAATCTACACCAACATGCCCTTGGGCCTGCTCGATAACATGATTACTAAGTCCAATTCTTCTAGATATTTCAAATGCATTACTCCTACCAGGAACGCCTAATAATAGACGATAGGTCGGCTGTAGTGTTTGAACATCAAACTCCACAGAAGCGTTAACGACGTGTTCTCGGTTATAACCATAGGCCTTTAATTCGGGATAATGTGTCGTAGCAATGACACGAGCATTCCTCGCTATAACCTCATCTAGAATAGCCATAGCAAGCGCTGCTCCTTCTTGAGGGTCAGTACCAGCACCTAGCTCATCAAATAATACGAGTGTCTGATCATCAACGTGCTGTAAAATATCGACTATATTTGTCATGTGTGAAGAAAATGTACTTAAATTCTGTTCGATAGATTGTTCATCACCAATATCTGCAAATACATGCTTAAAAACCGCAAGTTCACACCCATCTAAAGCCGGAATCTGTAATCCTGATTGAGCCATTAGCGTGCATAGACCAATCATTTTTAGTGTGACTGTCTTCCCACCAGTATTCGGTCCAGTAATAACTATAGAAGTATAAGATTCGCCAATTTCTATATCATTTGCAACAACTTCGTTGATATCAATTAATGGATGTCGTGCTTGTTGCATCTTAATAATGCCGTTATTATTCATGTTTGGCTTCGCAGCTTTCATGGATTGACCTAGTTTCGCTCGAGCAAACATAAAATCAATTTTCCCAAGCACACGAACATTTTCTTGTAAAAATGCCTCTTCATTAGCAATATGCGCACTTAATTCTCTTAAAATACGATCGATTTCTTGTTTTTCGTTCATTATTGCTTCCTGCAACTGATTGTTTAAGTCAACTACTGCTTTAGGTTCCATAAACAACGTTTGCCCTGAAGCAGATTGATCATGAACAATTCCACCAATTGCACCTCGATATTCTTGTTTTACAGGAAGTACATAGCGATCGTTACGAATGGTAATAATTGCATCTGATAACATACTACTCTTCGTTTTTGTATAGCTATCTAATTTCTCTCTAACTCTACTTTCATTCGTACGAATAGATGAGCGAATCCCTCGAAGTTTTTGGGAGGCACTATCCATTACGTGTCCATGGTCGTCGATGCAGCTTTTAATATGTCGTTCCAGATCTCTTAATGGACTGATATGTTCCACAAGCTCCTTTAGGATAGGGAATGCTTCCTCTAGCTTACTTATAAAATCTTTGACACGTCTACCACCGTAAATTGTACTAGCTACATCCATACATTCGTTGGTAGAGAGGACGCCTCCTATTACGCTTCGTTTTAAACTAGCGCGTATGTCAAAGATCCCTCCTAAAGGAATCGTTTTATCTAGGCGTTGTATATGCATCGCCTCATCGGTTTCATTCTGTAATTGCAGCACTTCGTCCATATTGGTTGATGGTTCAAGTTTTTGGGACAAATCTTTCCCCACTGTTGTTTCCGCTTTACTTGTTAAACGTTCAATAATCTTTTGAAATTCAAGTGTACGGAAAATGCGTTCATTCATCTCTATTTCTCCTTTAAAATACTCTACTCCATAGGTTAAATTCTATTTATTGCGATTAAAAAACGCTATAAGATCTTCCTTGGACCATGTATTCATTACTGTTTCTTTTTGGATCCAGCCTTTTCTAGCAACCCCGACACCATACTTCATATGCTCTAGCATTTGATAGTTATGTGCATCGGTATTGATCGCCAACGTTACGCCTTCCTCCTGCGCTTTGCGTGCCCATTCATCCGAAAGATCTAGACGGTTAGGATTTGCATTAATCTCTAATGCTGTATTCGTTTCTTTTGCTTTACGAATCAGTCTTTCTACATTCACATTGTATCCCTTACGTTTGCCGATGAGTCTTCCTGTCGGATGAGCAATTAGTGATACATATGGATTTTCGAGAGCTTTTTCAAGTCGGTACATTATTTTTTCTTCCGTTTGATTGAAGCTCGAATGAATAGCGCCTATGACATAATCCATTTCATGTAAAAAATCATTTGTAAAATCAAGATGACCATCAGGTAAGATATCCATTTCTACTCCAGAAAAGATATGTATATCATCATATTTTTCATTCAGCTTAGCTATTTCCTCTCGCTGTTCTCTTAAGCGATGCTCGTCTAAACCATTTGCAACCTTCAGATATTTGGAATGATCCGTTATAGCTATAAAGGAATATCCTTTTTTCCTTGCTTGATTAACCATTTCATCCAATGATTGCGCTCCATCACTCCAAGTTGTATGCATATGAAGATCACCATTGATATCATCTAATGTAAGCAATGGATATTCGCTTGTAAATGCTTCTGTTTCACCAGTATTTTCTCTGATTTCTGGTGGGATATAGGTTAAACCAAAGTGATTAAAAAATTCCTCTTCTGTATTAAAAGTTAACGTCTTACCGGTATCTTCTATTTCAATGCCATATTCATTAATCTTTTCTCCACGGGATTTCGCAAGCTGACGCATCGCTACATTATGATCTTTAGAGCCAGTAAAATGATGTAAGGTAGATGCAAATTCTTCCTTTTTTACGATACGAAAGTCAACATTGACATCATACACATCTTCTAAAACGACAGATACTTTTGTATCTCCTTTAGCGATAGTATCTTTAATGGCATCCATTTCCAATAAAGCATCTCTCACCTTTTCCGGCGCATCGGTTGCCACAATAAAATCTAGATCTTTAACCGTCGTTCTCATTCTTCGTAGGCTCCCGGCTCTAGAATATCTATCTATGTCAGCTATTCGAGCTAGATAAGCTTCGATCTTTTCCGCAATTGGTAACATAAATGCAATAGGTAAGCGTTCTGGGCGTTTTCCAGACTCCTCAAGAGCAATTAGTATTTTTTTCGCAGATTTCTTACCAAATCCCGCTAACTGTTCAACTTGACCACTTTCAACTGTCTGCTTTAAAGAATTAGCATCTGTAACAGCTAATTCCTGATACAGCTTAGCTAGCTTTTTACCACCAAGCCCTGGTAATTGCAGTAAAGGAATTAATCCTGCCGGTATCTCTTCTTCGAGATCCTGTAATGTAGCCGAATGGCCACTTTGTATATATTCCTCTATAACAGAACCTGTACCTTTACCAATTCCTTTAATTTTTGTGAAATCATCGATAGCTGCTAACGAACGATCATCTCTTTCCAAAGCTTGCGCAGCCTTACGATATGCACTTATTTTAAATGGGTTTTCGCCTTTCAGCTCCATATAAGTAGCGATTTTTTCCATTAATTTAATTACATCTTTTTTATTTATTGTCATGCTATATCACCTATTTCATTTCTTATCTTAAAAAGACTGATCCTCTACAACATTATTGTAAATTACATACAATATATACCTGTTGAAATGAACCAGTCTTTTCTACTATCGATCATTTTTGAAGCATTTCAGCCATTTGCGTAAACCATAATTCTTTTACCTTCTCTGAAAAATACGGTGTATGTTCAATCATAAATAATGCTATAGATGAGTCATTAATCCAAGTCTGAACTTGGACAACAGGCACTAAAGCCGCGATATAAATTAAAATAAAAAGTAATAAATAGATTTCAACAAACCCAAGAATTCCACCCAAAAGTTTATTTACGGAATGTAAGATTGGCAATGAAGCAACAAAATCTAACATTGATGCAATAATTTGCAGGATAATCTTAACAGCAATAAAGATAATTACAAATGCTATTGCATTATAAAATCCTTTTTCTAATGGAAGAGCTTGAAGAAAGGCTGCCCATTCTCCTCCTTCTCCAAGGTCAGGATAAGGAATCCAAAGTGATAACTTTGGCCCCAATTCATCATAATAGAATGCGGCTATAACAAATGCCGCTATAAAACTAATTAAATGAAAAAGTTGTAATATAAATCCCCTTTTCAGCCCGATTAGAAGGCCGAAAATTAATAATAGTAATAGTAATAAATCAATCATTAGTTATTTATCCTCTTTCTTTTTTATTGAACCTATAAGGGAAGCATAATCTGCTTTTAATTTTAAATAATCATTCATCGTATTTACTGCTGTTAGCACAGCTAACCTTGTCGTATCGAGTTGTCTATTTGATTCTTGGATTTCCTTCATTTTCTGATCGACTAAGCTCGCTACTAATTGGACGTGATTCTTTGGTTCATTACCAATTATAGTATATGTTTTATTATGTATCTCCACTGTTGTACGTGTTTTTTCATCTTGGGCCACGTTTTTACCCTCCCCCGACTAAGAAAAATTGTTCATCTTATCTTAACATGAAGTATGCAGTTTAGGAAACTATCGACTACGAATGAGGCGTAGTATGAAGGAATATATGTAAAGCTAGCTATTTCTTCACAGACATTTATTTGCTATAGTCTATATAGATAAAAGATTGGAGAGATTTATATGCCTCAGACGGTTTACAAGCTATCACAGGACACTATTAACCAGATGAAAAAACATTACGCCAAGTTCTTAACCACTCCACCGCAGGGAGCAGTGTTTAGAGCAAAGACTCCTGAGGCAGTTATTACAGCCTATAAATCCGGAAAAGTTATGTTCCAAGGAGCTGCTCCAGATAAAGCATCGCAAAAATGGGTTACAGAAGCAGTAACATCCTATAAAAGCGTAAATCATAAAAGACAACCATCAGCACATGGCTTTGCACCTGATCCAACCCTATTTGCCAAGAATCATATCGGAACTGACGAAGCAGGTACTGGCGATTATTTTGGTCCAATAACAGTTGCCGGTGTTTATTTAAATAAACAGCAAATTCAACAATTACAAGATATTGGCGTTACAGACTCCAAGACTTTAACCGATGCCAAAATTCGCCAATTAGCATCCACAATTATGAAATTACAAATTCCATACTCGTTATTAATACTACATAATGAAAAATATAATCAATTACAAAAAAAGGGCTGGTCACAAGGAAAAATGAAAGCCATGCTTCATCAACATGTTATCGGTAATTTAGTAAAAAAAATTGGGAATGTATCACTAGAGGGAATTGTCATTGATCAATTTTGTGAACCGGCGATATATCAAAGGCATATCCGTTCAGAAAATTTATCGTTAATTTCGAACACGTACTTTTTAACGAAAGCTGAAAGTTATTCAACACCTGTAGCAGCTGGCTCCATCATTGCTAGAGCAAGCTTCTTAAAAGAGATGGATTCACTCTCTGAACAGGTTGGCATTGAATTGCCAAAAGGAGCTTCTAAAAAAGTTGATCAAACAATAGCTAAAATAATAAATGCTAACGGTGAATCTATCCTACATAAATTAGCGAAAACACATTTCGCTAATACAAAGAAGGCTAGAAACTATCTATAAGTATAAAAACGGGGTTTGATTAAACGTATGTTGTTAAAGCGAAAGCCAAACGGTCATTCCAATCCGTTCGGCTTTCGTTAGTTTTAAACGATTGTTACGGTGCTGTAGCTACGTATTCCTCCTCCGATACTATTTCTTTCCTGTTATTTCTCATCTGTAAAGATAGGCGTTTACGTTATATACCATCCTATTTTTTTATTATGAGCGAATATACGCATTAAAGCTTTGCTTCACTGCTTCAATAATTTTATCATAAGAAACTTGAATTTCCTCATCTGTCAATGTTTTTTCAGAATGTTGATATAGCAAGCTGAATGCAACTGATTTCTTCCCTTCTTCCATATGCTCACCTTGATACACATCAAAAACATCTACACGCTTCACAAGAGGCGCTCCAATTTCTTCAATTGTCTGCTTGACATCCCCCGCTAAAACATGCTCGTCTAATACAAACGCAATATCTCTAGCTATTGAAGGATATTTAGGAATCGGATCATAGGAATGAACATGGTTATAAGAAGCAAATACTTCCTCCATATTAATATCGAATACATAAGTATCCTTTATATCCCATTCTCTTTGCAAGCTTGGATGCACTTGACCAATGAAGCCAATTATCTTATCTTTTGTTTTTAATACAGCAGTTCTTCCAGGGTGCATTTCTGGTAGCTTTATTTGCTCATATGAAACAGTAATTCGTAAATAATCAAATAACCGTTCTAAAATTCCTTTCACAACATAAAAGTCAACTTCTTTACCTTCTTGTTGCCATGGATGGTCTACCCATTTTCCAGTTAGCGCACCCGATAAACGTAAACGCTCATCTGGCTGTTCTGTTAATTCTTTTTCTTTTGTTAGAAACGTACTGCCCATCTCATAATAGGCTAAATCCATCTGATTTCTTGCCTGATTATAGGAAATAACTCGTAGTAGCTCTGGCAGCAAGCTTAAACGCAAATATTTATGATCTTCACTCATTGGTAATTTTAATTCAATCGGGATATATTGTTTTTCTCTCACTTCAGGACTTATCCATTTATCCACTGCTGCTTCACTAGTTAATGTGTATGTGCGGCTTTCCATTAAACCAATTCCCTCAAGTAAATGCTTCACATTTCGAATTAACAGCTGTCTATTCGATAAGGCACCTGCTTGCGATGCACCTGCTGGTAATGTATATGGTAAATTATCATAGCCATAAATACGAGCGACTTCTTCTAACATATCCTCAAATATGGAGATGTCACCTCTTCTAGTAGGTGCATAAACCTTAAATTGACTATCCTGCTGTTCAAAATCAAACTGTAGACGTTGTAGAATCTGAACAATTTCTGTTGCCTGTAGGTTCGTTCCTAATCGTTTATTTATTTCAAACGTATCCATGTCTACCTGCTTTTCATTACGATCCAACTCGTCAAATTCAACGACACCTGTTAAAATAGTCGCATCTGCATATTTCTCTAATAATTCACAAGCTCTTAAACCAGCTTCCCTGACTCGATTAGGATCAATTCCCTTTTCGAAACGTGTACTAGATTCACTTCGAAGCCCTGTAGCTTTTACAGCATTTCGGACTACAGAACTATCAAAATACGCAACTTCAAGTAATACATTTTCCGTTGCATCGGTAACTTCTGTATCCAACCCACCCATGACTCCTGCCAGTGCGATTGGTTCTTTTCCATTTGTAATGACTACATGCTCCTCAGATAAGGTTCTTTCTTCTCCGTCTAATGTAACGATAGTTTCATTATCTTTTGCACGACGAACTACAATATTACCCGACTGTAGCTTATCATTGTCATACGCATGTAATGGCTGACCGTACTCCAATAGTACATAATTTGTTATATCAACAACATTGTTGATCGGGCGTATTCCAGCAGCCATGAGATAATTACTCATCCATAGCGGAGAAGGCTTGACCTTTACATCTTTAACAACGAATACACCATAATATGGATTCCACTGTTTAGCCTCCACATTTACAGTAATATAATCTTTGGCTTTTTCCGTTGCAGTTTGTAGTTGTGGAGCGGGCAGCTCTACTGATTGATTTAGGATCGCCGCAACCTCATAAGCCACACCTAGCATTGATAAGCAATCCGCACGATTAGGTGTCAAATCAAACTCCAATATCGCATCGTTTAAATTTAGTAACGGTTCAACTGATTCACCAACCGTAACTGCTTCAGGGAATACATAAATTCCGTCTGCACTATCTTTTGGAATATACTTTTCAGCAATACCAAGCTCTTGCAAGGAACAAATCATACCGTTAGATTCAATTCCTCGTAATTTCACTTTTTTAATTTTAAAATTACCAGGCAACACAGCACCAGGTTTGGCAACAGCGACCTTTTGTCCTTGTTCTACATTTGGAGCTCCGCAAATAATTTGTAATATTTCATCTCCAACATCCACCTGACATAGGTTCAATTTATCAGCATTTGGATGCTTCTCACATGATTGCACGTATCCAACGACTACATTTTCAGTTTTATCTGCTACATACTCTATGCCATCAACTTCGATGCCTGATTTTGTAATTTTTTCTGCCAATGCCTCCGGACTGATGGTTCCGATGTCTACATAATTTTTTAGCCAATTTAATGAAACTAGCATGATTTCACTTCCTCCCTATGCTTTATGATACTGTTTTAAAAATCGAATGTCGTTTGTATAGAACTGTCGTATATCATTAACACCATATTTAAGCATGGCTATTCTTTCCGGCCCCATGCCAAATGCAAATCCACTATAAACATCAGGATCGTACCCCGCCATGGAAAGGACGTTAGGATGAACCATACCAGCACCTAAAATTTCAATCCAGCCTGACCCTTTACAAACTGAACAGCCTTTCCCGTCACAAACCTTACAAGAGATATCCATTTCTACAGACGGCTCTGTAAACGGGAAAAAGCTTGGTCGTAATCGAATTTCACGATCCTTTCCGTATATTTTTTTTGCAAATGTATCTAACGTACCTTTTAGGTCACTCATTCGTACGTTCTTATCAATATATAATCCTTCAATTTGTGTGAATTGATGGGAATGCGTGGCATCATCTGTATCACGTCGGTATACCTTCCCTGGTGATATCATCTTCACAGGCTTATCGCCTCCATACGCTCGCATTGTACGTGCTTGAACAGGTGACGTTTGCGTACGCATTAGCAGTTCTTTTGAAATGAAAAAGGTATCTTGCATATCTCTAGCAGGATGATTCTTCGGTAAATTTAAGGATTCAAAATTATAAAAATCAGTTTCGACTTCAGGTCCCTCACGTACCTCAAATCCCATTCCAATGAATAAATCTTCGATCTCCTCAATTATTTTCGTGAGTAAATGTGGTCCTCCAACTTTGATTGGGCGGCCAGGGAGTGTAACATCAATCGTTTCCTTTTCTAATTGCTTCTCCAATGCCATTTGCTCTAGACTTTCTGTTTTTTCATCTAAGGAAGTTGTGATGTTTTCCCGTACACGGTTGGCAAATTCGCCAATAACCGGACGTTCTTCCTTTGATAACTTTCCCATCCCACGAAGTACACTGGTTAAGGAACCTTTTTTACCCAAATAGGCGACTTTAATCTCTTGTAGCTCTTTCATACTTTCTGCGTCTGCAATCTTATTAAGTGCTTCTCTTTCAATTGATGCCAATTGATCTTTCATTTTCTATTCCTGCCTCCTTTATAATTAAACCTTGATTAGCAACCGTATTTACCACCATGGAATGACCATATAAAAAACCCCATCCCAACAAGGGACGAGGCTTTATTTCGCGGTACCACCCTAGTTAACACAAGCATTTTCAGAATGTGCTCAACTCAATCATGATAACGGATATTCCCGGAATACCTTTACTTGCTTTACAAGGTCCAAGTATCTGCTCCAGAGTGAATAGATAACTATTTATACGATAAAATGCTTTCAGTCTATTGGCATTTCTCCCTTATATCGTATATTGCAATAGAAATCTGGCTCCTTCAACGCTTTTCATATTATTGTATTTATATTATAGAGAAATTACATAAAGTGTGCAAGACTATACCTTTATGTAGTACATTAAAATTCCTGTAGCTATGCTTACATTTAACGACTCAGCCTTACCATAGATAGGAATTGTTACAATTTTGTCCGCATTTTCTCTAAGTTCTTGCTTAACCCCGTTTCCCTCATTCCCTACGATCAATGCAAGTTTTTCTTTAGGCTTTACCTTCGAATAAACTTCAGCATCCTGTAAGGCAGTTGCCCATACCTCGGCACCATCCTGCTGTAACTGCTCCACTTGCTCTAACAAATTAGCTTGTATAATTGGTATATGAAATAATGACCCTTGTGTAGCACGAATTACTTTATCGTTAAACACATCCACCGTATCATCACCAAGAATAATTCCTGAAAAACCCGCTGCATCAGCAGTACGGATAATCGTTCCTAAGTTGCCTGGGTCTTGAAGTGAGTCAATTAAAAGTACAGGATAATCAAAAACATCTGTTACGTTTTTGATTTTGACTACGGCCGCAATTCCTTGAGGTGAATTTGTTTGTGAAATATAGGAAAATACAGTTTCACTTACTTCAGTTACTAAAACTGCTTCACACCAATCTGGCGTAGCAATACCTTCTTGAATGATAACTTCAATAACTTCCCATTCACTATTCCAGGCCTCTTCTACTAAGTGAAAACCTTCTATTAAGAATACACCTTCATTTTTTCGTTCTTTTCGTCTATGTAGCTTTTTCCATGCTTTTACCTTACCATTCTTAACAGAAGTTAACATGTTCATCATTCCTCACTTTTAATTGTTCTATCATATCATACATATTTCTATGGATATAGGTCAAACTAGGCACTACAACAAGTTTATTAACTCAGCATTTTAATATACAACAATAAAGAGGTGAAACAATGGATTTAAATTTAAGAAAAGCAATATTGTCAAATATTTCCTCCAATGATCAGGAGCAATTAGAAGCAACTATCGTAGATGCGATTCAAAATGGAGAAGAAAAAATGCTCCCTGGTTTAGGGGTACTTTTTGAACTAATTTGGAAACACTCCGATGAACAGGATAAGCAGGAAATGATTGAAGCGCTAGAACAAGGTGTTAAAGAAGTAGCAAATAATTAATGAGAAACAGTAAAGAGGAGAAGAGCCTAAATTCTTCCCCTCTTTTTCCGTCCATAATTCCGTCTTCTTAATGATTACTGCTTTTGATACCCCCGCCAAAATCAGTTGTTATATGCTCAGATATAAGCATATTTTATTCTCACTATTGTTTAAATAAAATCACAATAATTCATACATAAAGATCGTTTTAAAAAAATAAAAAATAGTTATTATTACCTACATAAAAATTAACAAGTGAATTTAAGAGCAAGATTCGCGTTGTTTTTTAATAAGGAAGCGCATTCAATTAGGTCTTTTTACCTAAAATTTATTTTGGTTTCAAGATAAATTCATACTTGATTTACGTAGGCTTTAAAATGTAGGGATGGAACAATTTGACTACATTTTTATTAAGTGATATAAACAATGCAGATACTTCCATAGTTATCCTTTTGATTGTTTAATAATACATATAATTATGGAGTATGATACAGAGAGGGGAAATATTTTATGGGTGAAGCACAACAAAAAAGTAAAATGCCAAAAATAATAGCAATTGTTGTTGCAGTATTGCTAGTTGTTGGAGGAAGTATTGCAGCCTTCGTAGTAACAAATCTATCAGGGAAGGAGCAATATTTCTTAGCAGAGAAGAACTCAATTGAAAAATTGAGTGAAAAAATCGAAGAACGTTATGAGCCAGAGCTAAAATGGGTCGAACAATCAAAGGAAAATCCAACAGAATCTACTGTTGATTTATCAGCTGAGTACAACCTTCCAAGTGGAAGTGTTGGTTATGGTCAAATGGATCCCGCCCAGCTAATTAATAATTCAACAATATCTATAACAAGTGCTACAGATATGAAAAATAAAGAAATGTCAGCAAAAGTAAATGCAGATATTGGTGGCATGAAGATTGATGGCGTAGATTTCTACATGACAGCGGATAAACTCATGCTAGGTCTTCCGTTCATTGAAGAACTTATTTCATTAAACGGTGATGATTTTGGTACCCTACTTCATGAATTGGATCCAGCAACATTTACCGGTGAAGAATCAATCGATTTAGAATCTATGTTTGAAGGTACGTTGACAGAAGAAGATTTAGAATACTTTAAAAAAGAATACGCAGAGATGATTTATGATGAAATTCCTGATGATGCATTTGAAAGTAAAAAAGAATCTATTAAAGTACACAATGAATCATTAGATACGGAAAAAGTCACGATGCATATTACAGAAGAAAAGGTAAAGAATATTTTAAACAAAGTTCTTGACAAGCTCGAAAAAGATGAAAAGGTAAAAGAATTACTTCGTGAACAAATGGCGTTTCAACAACTCGGTGGAACTGCTGTCGATAGCGAATTTGAACAGATGATTTCTGATTTTGAATCAGGTATTTCTGAAGCCAAAAACGGGCTTAAGGATTTCCAAATTCCTGATGGTTTAAATTCAACCATTTGGATTCATGATGATGTTATCGCTCAACGAGATGTAAGTATCAAAATGGGGCCGAACAAGGATGAACTTGTAACATTTACAGTAAAAGGTACACAACTGCTAAAGGACGAAAAACAAAGCTTTAATTATGATTTAGCATATAAAGATTCTCTAGGAGAAGGAAAACTGAATATCGCTGGAGATTTAGCTTGGAAGGATAACAAAGCATCAGATTCTATTACTCTAACAATTGAAGATACGAAACTCAAATACGAAGGCACTGAAACATTAAAAGACAATAAACGAGATTTTGAACGAACATTTACACTTGAAGAACCTACTAGTGGCGGTGGAAGTTTAATTTGGAACGGTTCTTCCACATACAAGAAAGACACAATGAATTCAGAGCATAATTTTTCTGTAGAAAGCCCTGCGGTTAATCAAGACATGTTTACCTTAAACGCGAAAGTAAGTGGTAAAACAGTTGATAGCGTTGATATCCCAGAAGGTGATAACGTGAAAGATCTAGGCAAAATGAAAGCAGATGAGTTAAGACAATACTTCGAAATGGAAGTGACGCCTAAATTCCAGCAATGGTTATTCGGAATGTTATCCGAAGGCGGCGGTACAGGATTCTAGAAGTTTAGAAATTTAGAAAAGAAATGGAAGTGCCACCATGCATTTCATACGTATAGTTTTATTATTTTCAAAAAACAATGTTATACAACTCCAGAGGAAGTGGCTATCACTTCCTCTTCTTTTGCTTCTTCCTTTTATAATCGTTGGACTAATTCTTTGGATCATTATCACCTTTTTTACTCCTGATGAAGCAAACCCGATTAGGGTTGGTTTAGTTGATTTGGATCGATCAAAAGAAACCAAAATGATTGCTGACCTATTAGACGATACATCACAATTAAGTTCCTATATTCAACTAAATACCATGGAAGAGCAAGTAGCTAAGAAAAAAATTCAAAATAACCTATTAAGTACATATATTGTTTTCCCTAACGATTTTACTAATGATCTTTACCAAGGACATTCAGTGGAACTACCTATTATTGGCAATCCACATCAACCTGCACAAAGTCAAATGATAAAAGAATTCGTGGAGAGTGTAACTAGACATATTCGTGCTTCTCAGGCAAATGTCCTTACGATTAATCATTATGCAAAAGAATTAGGCATGGATGATGAAAAAAGAAATGATTTCATCTTTGAACAGTTTAAGGAGTTTGTTTTTTACACAATCGGCAGAACACGGATTATTGATAAAAACGAAATAACGAATCAAGCAACGGCTAATCCAGTATCTTATTATGCGATGGCTGGATGGTTTGTAATTATCACCTTATGGTTACTTATCATTTATAACTTTTTATACAAAAAAGACACGAATACTTTAAAGCAACGAATGAAGCTATATGGTGTTCATGAATTGCAGCAAATCATCGCAAAAATATTTATAACGCTCTTCCTTACCTTTATACTTGCTATGATGCTCTTTTTTATTATACAGTCCTTCATGAACTGGGAAATTGTACTATCAGATGCAATTAGAATTGGCAGTATTACTGGTTTATATTGCTTTGCTTTTCTGTTAGGGATAGCTATATTAGAGGTTATGGTGCCATCACAGCGACTCCAATTGCTTGTGTATTCTCTTTATACAGGTATTTTCCTTTTATTAAGCGGAGCTATCATACCTGTTATATATTTACCTTTTAGGTTACAGGAACTCTTAGCCTATATTTTTTCTTCGGAAACATTCTATTGGCTACAAGAAATTATCCTTAATGGTCGTTCTTACTCTGACTTTATTCCCTTAGGAGGAATGGTTCTTACTAGTTTATTTATATTACTAGGTATCTCAAATGTGAAGGAGCGGATATTCAAATGAGAGCTATATTACACAGCCGACTCCTCCATTGGAAACACCAAATCATACCGTTATTGTTTTGGTTACTACTCCCGATTATAGCTATTATAGGCTTCACTCAGTTAATGAATGGTCTACAGAAAGACAGTCAAATTCCAGTTGGGATAGTTTTAGAAGAAAAAACTGAGTTAGCATTAAATCTTGCTGATAAACTAGATCAATCTCCGCTTATACGTTTAGATATACTGGAAGAAGAGCAGGCATTACGTCAATTAGAAAAGCATGAACTAGATAGTGTTTTTATTATTAGAGAAGGCTATCAAGACCAAATAAAAAAAGGCAGTAGAAATGGATTAGTGAAAAGTTATCAATCTGATTTATCATTTGCCTATACACCTGTTTCAGAAATGGTTGCTTCCTATGTTCAAGAAGAAACTAGTAGAATGAAAACGGCGTTTACTGTACAGCAACTAAGTAAACAATATGAGCTAGAAAACACATGGACAATGGAGGAAATAAGTGAAAAGAGTAAGGATATTGAACGTGATCAAAATTTGCTCCGAACGACATTCACATTTGAAAATGACAATGAGGAGCAAACAAACAACTCCCTCCCATCCTGGAATAAGTGGGGGTTATGGGCTATTTTCGCTTTATTGTCAACGTTATTTCTATTTGATTGGGTCATTAAAGAAAAACGGCAATCCATGCAAACCCGTTTTCCATTTATCCGTTTTTCATTTACGTCCTATTGTTTGTGGAACACTCTGCTATACGGTGGTTTGTTTTTTATAAGTGATATCATTACTTTACTTGTATTTCACTTTTTACTAGATCAGCCAATTAGCCTAAGCAAACTTGGATCAATGATGTCCTTTCGGTTAATGCTTGTCACCGGTACTTTCTTATTAGCAGCTAATATGAGAAATCGTACTACTTATTATGGAATAGCCTTTATTATTACATTATTAACAGCCATTATAAGTGGCGCAATTATTCCTGCAGATGGAATCGTTAACCAATTCCCAATAATGAAATGGTTAAATCCGCTAGCACCATTTCTCAACAACGAACTAAATAACTTTTGGCTATATGCCTTTTTACTACTTATTATGATTTGGTATATCCGAAAGGAGAAATCCTATGCTTCATATCGATAATTTAACAAAATACTATAATAAAAAGCAGATATTTAAAGATCTTACCTTTTCAGTAGAGAAAGGTGAAATCATTGGTTTGGTTGGTGAAAATGGTGCTGGAAAATCCACACTATTGAGTATCCTCGCTACATTACAAACGCCAAGCGCAGGTACGTTAACATTAAACGACTTATCATATGATTCAGATTGGAAGAAAATACGTAAACAAATAGGCTATGTACCTCAGGAAATAGCGATCTGGGATGAATTTACTGTCAGAGAAAACATGTTATTTTTCGAAAAGCTGTCCTGGGTAAAAAAAACCGAAGAGGAACTACGGCAGCTTTGCTTAGAAATGAAATTAGATCAATGGAATGAACCTGCTCACACACTCTCAGGTGGAATGAAAAGAAAATTAAATATGGCTATTAGTCTCATTCATGACCCTACTATTATTCTTCTCGATGAACCAACAGTAGGAATTGATCTCAAATCAAAAAAGGAAATTGGGAGTTACATGGAAAAACAAGCTAAAACAGATGAGAAAACAATCATATATATATCCCATGATATGGATGAAATAAAAAGCTTATGTACACGTATAATCTGTATTGGGCAAGACTCTTTCTACAAAAATTTGTTACAGAATGCCGGGAAAAAAGTCCTTGTTTTCTAGAAATTTTTATTGCTTATCTTGGTAAATATAGTAAACTAGTAGTAGAAAAGAAAGGGGTATGCCCATGGAGATTAGAGAGCTGCAACAGATGATGCAATATCAAGCGATGTCTATTCTAACATCAAATTCAAATGCAATTTCTAATCATTCTCCAATGATAGACCTTGCATTCAAGCAAATGCTGCAAAATCAATTAGATCAAGTTTCTCAATTACAAGCAGGTACAGACCTGCGACAAAAGTCCAATACTAATAAAAATACAGCCACCAGCGCTGTTACAACAAATACGTCTCTCATTCCTACCAATACATCCATCGACCATTTGATTGAAAAGGCAGCTGGTACATATAATCTAGATAAGAAACTAATATATTCAGTCATTAAAAACGAATCAAACTTTAATCCTAGCGCACGTAGTAGTGCAGGTGCACAAGGACTGATGCAGTTGATGCCTACTACAGCTAAGGGGTTAGGGGTAACGAATCCATTTGATGCCGAACAAAACATTAATGGTGGTGCAAAGTATTTAAGTCAAATGCTTGGTCGGTATAACGGTAATGTGGAATTAGCTCTGGCAGCATACAATGCTGGACCAGGAAATGTTGATAAATACCAAGGTATTCCACCTTTTACTGAAACACGTAACTATGTGAATAAAGTGATGGGTACGTATCTTGCTTAAATTTTGAAAAAAGAGGCTGGAACAAAACACAACTTCTTTACTCAAAATACGAATAATCATGTTATCAATTGGAGTATCATCGCCGCACCGTGAAAATATACGCGCTTTCCGCGGGCACGGCCCATAGCCGTCAAGTTAAGCAGGATATTTTAAAAACCATAAAGTTATTCGTTATTCTGACATTATAAATGGAATAATTTGGAGGGATTACGTATGGCTAAGCAATATCATTTTGACTCGTTTGTAA
>NZ_JAWDHA010000014.1:0-77605 GCF_034190895.1 Virgibacillus sp. M23
CGAAGGCCGGCCACTTCAACTCCTGTGGGAAATGTTTGACCTGAAGATCCACTTTTTTGAGCGGGTTTTGCTAAAAAATTTAGCTGAAGGACAAACCCCACGGAAAGGGAAGTGGGCAGCCGGAGTGTTGGTCAAGCAAGCAGTAGCTATTATTCCATAATAGCTACTAGAGGAAGCGTAAATCTGAGCATTTAGTGATAAGGACTGAGCGAATTTTGCTCAGGTTTTCTAAATAAAATTTGCCTATGTGGATAAATATGAGTGTGTTGAGCCGCGTCCAGCTCCAGCGCCCTGAAACGAGGACTTCACGAATCTCCCTAATCTAAGTCATCATCGGCTTGCAAGCACACCGTGATTCCTTTATCTCCGTTGTCTCGCTTCTTTTGTTACGTTTCTAATCGGGCACTTGCGCTTTTGTTCAAAAATCATAGTAGCTAGAAACATAGAATAAGTTTCTAGCTTCTAATATGGTATAATTTACTATAGTCATTCAATTTCATAAGTGCTTGCTCCCACATAATAATCGAACAATTATCACATAAAGTGAAGCCAGTATGGATAAGAGGGAGATCAACTGCCAGTAAATGTCCGATTGGTTCAAAGGCATTTAGGTCATACCCATGTGGTACTAACAATTAGTGAGGGATATATAAAATCCCCACTTTTTATTAAAGGAGGTCATAAGATGTTAGAAAATAATGACGTTTTAAGAGGTGCTGAAGAATTTTATTTCGCTGGTAATCAGACAGGAGTATTGGTAATTCATGGGTTTACTGGTTCTACTCAAAGCATGCGATTTCTAGGTGAAAAACTAGCTGAGGCAGGATTTACAGTTTTTGGTCCTCGTTTAATTGGTCATGGTACAACTCCAGAAGATATGGAAAAAACGACGTATCACGATTGGGTTCAAACGGTAGAAGCAGGACTAGAAAAATTACAATCTACCTGCACCGAAGTCTATGTAACTGGACTTTCAATGGGAGGAACATTGACACTATATCTCGCAGAAAACCATCCAGAAATAAAAGGAATTATCCCAATAAATGCGGCTACTCATATGCCAGATATGAATAAGTATTATGACAAATTATCGCAAACTGACAAGCGATTTGTTGATGGGATAGGCTCTGATATTAAAAAAGAGAACGTTAAAGAGTTAGCATATGAACAAACACCAGTAAAATCGATGGGCGAACTCAAAAAATTAGCTGAAAAAGTAAGAGACCAGCTCCCGGCTATTGAGATACCTACCTTAATCTTTTCTTCTACTGTGGATCATGTGGTTCCACCAGAAAACTCACAAGAAATCTATCGATCTATATCATCAAAGGAACGTTCTATCATTTTATTGGAGAATAGTTATCATGTTGCGACATTGGATTTTGATAAAGAATTAATTGCTGAAAAATGTGTTGAGTTTATCCAACAAACCTAATAGGTACACGGTATACAAGGAATCACCAACAGTTCTGTCATGGTGATTCCTTCTTTGTAGTCAAGGAAATTATAAAATTAGCCCAAGTGGATAAAGAGGAGGATGTTGAGCCACCGTCCAGCTCTAGCGACCATAAACGAGGCGACTTCGAAACGCCCTAATCTAAGTCATCATCGGCTTGCAAGCACACCGTGATTTCTTTATCTCCGCTGTCTCGCTTCTTTTGTTACGTTTCTAATCGGGCACTTGCGCTTTTGTTCTGTAATTAAGATAATGTGGGTATTCTCCGTATAATCCTGAAAAGCAAATATTGGTTTATATTTCCTAATCATTTACAATATTGTTAGAGAGGAGCTTGAAACATGGCGATAACCATAGGGTATATTGGATCTGAACACTCCGTAAAAACAGTTAAAACGATAGCGAGACAACATCCAACTATTCAAGTAAGAACTTATCTATATGGCAAGCCTTCGGAGATAAGTAAATTACACCGTCAAGCTGCGAAGGAGACAGACATTATATGTTTTTCTGGAATTGTATCTTTTTATTACCGTGATCGTAACTGTGAAAATAAACCATTTATCATAACACCTTTTCATGAATACATGATAGCTGCTTCTATCTTAACGTGTCTGATTAATTTTAATGCACGTATTTCCGAATTATCGATTGATTTACCTGACCGATCCATTTTGTTGGATATTCAAAACGATATAACATTTCAATTAAATCCACTACATGTGTATGATTATCAGTGGATATATAATGATTCACAAGAAAAAAAGCTATCAATTCAAGAGATAACAGCGTTTCATGAAACATTGTACATAGAAAAGCAAACAAAGATGGCAATTACAAGTATTCATCATGTTTATGATTTACTGAAAAAAAGGAATGTACCTGTCATTTATATGGTTGATACGGAAAGAAACATAGAGGAGATACTATATGAAGCAAGTAAACGAGTACTATTTTCTCAATTACAAGACGGGATGCTATCTATATTATATATTTCACTTAAAGATAAGACACCTCTTACTTTAAAGCAATTTGAAATCATAATGAATACCATTAAACCTTTACCAGGTATCGAATATTCGATAAAGAGAAAAGATAAGCTTATTTGTTATACGACAAGAGGAACCATTGAGGATTTTCTATTAACTAGGTCTAATCTTGAGTGGATAACGCAGCTTGAGTCAGACTTGGAACAAAGCTTTGCTTTTGGTGTTGGTTATGGAAAGCAGCTTTTTGAAGCGGAAGAAAATGCATTGTTAGCATTACAAACTGCTATTAATGGTATGGGGAGCAATGGTTATGTAGTCACTGATAACAAAGAACTTATCGGCCCGGTTTTTGGAGAAACTCGCCGTGAAAAGATTAGAACAACAGATCAGTGGTTACATCATGTTATTAATAAAACGAATACAAATTTAAGGACCATGCAACGATTCTTTACTTTTTTGAAGGTACATCAGTTTGGATTCTTTTCAGTTCGTGAATTAGCAATATTTTCACAAGTGTCCATTCGCACTTCAGAACGATTTGTTAAACGCTTGTATGAAGCTAGGTTAGTAGAAATCATTGGACAAGAGCAAGGGCTTAAAAAGGGTAGACCGCGCAATGTTTACAAGGTTTCCGAGGAGCTAGAAATAGAGATAAGGAAACGGGTTTAGTTGAAAACTAATCCGTTATAAATTTTCGGAAAATTTGACAAGTAATAAAAATTCCTTTATTTTTATATTTAACGACATATTAACGACGTTATAAGCTTGGAGGATAAACGATGAAAATTACAAAAGTAGATATTCATAAAATAGAGTTACCATTAAAAGAACCTTTTATTATTTCGTATGCAAGATACGATGTCATGCCAGCAATTATTGTAAAAGTGTATACAGACAATGGTCTGGTTGGATATGGTGAAAGCTTGCCAGACGAACATGTAACAGGGGAGTCCGTGCACAGTGTATTGGCAGCTCTAAAGTATCAACTAATTCCAGCTATATTAGGTAAAGATCCTAGGAATATACAACAGTTACATACCACAATGGATGGCGAGTTAGTTGGAAATGGGGCTGCTAAGGCAGCCTTGGATATTGCCTGCTATGACTTATTAGGGAAATATAGTAATCTACCAATCTATTCGCTATTAGGTGGAAGAAAGCATGAGGACCCGACCATACCTATGGTGCTTAGTATCCTAGAACCGAATGTACTTGCTAAACAAGCCAAGGAAGCAATACGAGATGGATATCATGAAATTAAAATGAAATTAGGTGTTGATTTTGAAGCAGATATAGAGCGAGTGCGAGCCGTACGTGAGGCGGTAGGTCCTAATATATTAATTCGTATCGATGTTAATCAAGGATGGGGTAGTATTCAAGTAGCTAAACAGATGATTGAGCGCTTATCTGAATTTCGAGTAACGTGGATAGAACAGCCTATTAAGGCAATGGATGTATCCTTATTTCGATCATTAAAAGAAAGCTCTAATACGCCTTTAATGGCAGACGAAAGTATGGTGTCACCGCAAGACTTAAGAACCTTGATAGAGCATCGTTCAGTGGATTATATCAATATTAAGCTAATGAAATGTGGAGGTATCTATCCGGCTTATCAGCTTGCTACACAGGCGTCATTGTTTGGAATAAAATGCCAAATAGGTTCGATGGTCGAATCAAGTATCGCATCTTCTGCAGGCTTTCATGTAGCTCTAGCAAAGGAAAATATTATTTCAACTGAGCTTTCAGGTCCGACAAAGTTCACAACAGATATTGGAGATTTAACTTATTCACTTCCTAAAGTGAATATGACAGATCGACCTGGTTTAGGTATACATATCAAAGAAGACACGCTATTTCATTTAAGTAAAGCGTTTGAAGAGGTGATCATTTGATATGAAGAAGAAATGGAGGATTCCTCACACGTATGCAATCATATTTTCAATTATTATTATGGCTGCAGTTGCTACGTATCTCATTCCTGCTGGACAATATGAACGAGGTGAAGTAGGCGGGAGAGAAGTTGTAGTAGAAGATAGTTATCAACGGGTAGAGCAAACCCCTATCACCTTTTTTGAAGTGTTTACCGCAATTCCACAAGGAATGGAAAAAGGTGCTCAAATTATCTTTTATATCTTTCTTGTAGGTGGAGCGTTTGGCTGTATCAGAGCTACTGGAGCAATTGATTCGGGCATTAATAAATTAGTTTATAGGATGGAAGGGAGGGAAAGGCTTCTTATTCCAGTCATTATGCTTATATTTTCGATTTTAGGATTCACCACAGGAATGTCTGAAGAAAGTATCATATTTGTTCCAATTGGGATAGCAATTGCGCGTGCACTTGGATATGACACAATTGTGGGGACAGCAATGATTACGCTTGGTGCTGCTAGTGGATTTATCGGTGGTATGATGAACCCGTTTACAGTAGGAGTAGCACAAGGAATTGCAGAAGTGCAAATTTTCTCAGGATTCCTCTTTCGGTTCGTTGTATATTTATTTATATTATCCATTGCAATTTGGTATGTAATGCGTTATGCGAGAAGGGTTAAGCTTGATCAACGGATATCTGTAATGTATGACATTGATATACAGACAAAGCAATACGATACTGCAACGGAGCAAAATAAAATAGCTATGTTCAACTTCCGCCACGGTTTAGTTTTACTCGCGCTTGGAGTCGGTGTATTCATCAATATGTATGGCGTATTTAATTGGGGATGGTTTTTAACAGAACTAGCTGCATCATTTATCATTATTGGTTTATTCTCTGGGATTATTGGTGGATTGGGCATTAATAAAACCTTTGCTTCCTTTGTTGATGGGATGAAAGTTGTTGCATTTGGTGCATTAATCGTAGGTTTTGCAAGAACCATTCTTGTAGTGATGGAAAATGGAGTCATCATCGATACAATTATATATGCATTATCTAACGCCATTTCTAATCTGCCAGATACACTGAATGTCCTTGGAATGTATGTGGTGCAAATTATTCTTAATTTCTTTATTCCTTCTGGTAGTGGTCAGGCTGCAACAACTATGCCTTTGATGGTTCCACTATCAGATATATTGGGTATTGAAAGGCAGGTAGCTGTACTCGCCTATCAATACGGTGATGCGATAAGTAATTCTATAATCCCTACTTCTGCCGCGTTAATGGGGTACTTAGCAGTAGCGGGAATCCCGTATGAAAGATGGGTCAAGTTTGTTTGGAAGCTAATATTAATCTGGCTATCTATTGCTGCAGTTGCATTAGTGATTGCGGTTATGATTGGAATAAGCTAATCAACAAGAGGAATTGGGACATAATAAAAACAATCCATTGTAAGAATGGATGATGTCTCTGGAAATATACGTAGGCGCCAGGTAAAAGCGATGTATATTTTCCAGAGTGGTTTAGTTGTACTCCATTATTTAGTTGTACGTTTATTCCTTAATTAGAATTACTTTGACGTTGCCTTTTATGCTATCTCGTTTTTCATTTTTGTTTTATTTACCTTAGAATGATACATATGAAATAGACCAATAGCTACTAAGATAATTACTGCACAGATGAGATACAGATTAGAGAATCCAATAGCTGTTACAACAATTCCCCAAATAAAGGACCCTGCAGCAATACCTGAATCATATAATATAAAGAAAGTAGATGTAGCATGCGAGCTTCTGTTATTTGGAGCAGCTTGAATTGCCATTGTTTGAAAACTTGGTAATAAAGTTCCATAACCTAGACCGATTAACGCAGCAGATAGTAGTAGCATCCAAGGTGTATTAGTGATGCTCAATGATACAAGTCCAATAGCAAAGAGAAATAAACATGGGAGTATCACAAATTTAGGACCTTTCGAATCAAATGATCTTCCGAGATATGGTCTTGATAATAGCATGACTGCTGCAAAGACGACGAAGAAATAACTCGCTGTAGAAGCAAGTCCTAAGCCGTTAGTGTATACGGAAATAAAGGACATCACACTAGCGTAAGCCAGCGCAACTAAGCTACTTATTAATGCAATTGGCATTGCTTTCATTTCTATAAAATCATGAATCGTTAACCTTTGCTTGATTGCTTTCGGAGCAACTTTTTCTTTAGGAACGTTAACCATCGCTGAATTCATAATAGCCACGATCATTAGTATTCCTAAAATTATAAATAAGTTCTGAAAGCTCGTATATTGTAATAAGGTTAAACCTATAAATGGACCGATGACAACGGCTAAGTTCATTGCCATAGCAAAATATCCAAGTCCAGCACCGCGGCGTGATGGTGGAATAATGTCGGCAGCAATCGCCCCTGTAGCAGTAGTAATAATACCAAAAGATAACCCATGGATGAATCGCAATGCTAATAATGGCATGAAGGCATCAATAATTAGATATAAAAACGAGGTGACTGCGAAGATCGTTACACTTATTAATAGTCCCCTTTTTTTCCCTGTCTTGTCTAATAGCTTCGCAGAAAAAAGGCGGACGATAATCGCTGCCAATAACATGGCGGTTACAACTAAACCACCTTCTGCTTCTGTACCACCTAAATTGTCAATCACATAGATAGGAAGAGTTGTCATTAACGTATAAAAGGATAAGAAAATGAGGAATTGTGTCATTGAAATACTTATAAAACTTTTTGTCCATATTTTTGGTTCTTGACTCATAGGTTGTTCTCTCCTGTTGCTAATTTAGTTAATAATGTATATAGTTGTACTTTTTCATCGTACGTTAGACTTGCTACCATATCGTTATCAAATTGATCCATTGTTTCTCTAACAATAGGTATCTTATTGCTAGCATAGTCGGTTAATTCGATAACGCGCTCCCGTTTATCTGTGCCTTGTTTCCGAGTAATCCAGCCGCTTCTTTCCAAACGAGATAATGTCCTTGTTACAGTAGGTGCTTCGATATTTAAGTATTTCCATATTTCTGTCTGTGTCATAGGACCAAAACGATCAATACAAAAAATAATGGACCATTGGGATGCAAATAACCCATGGTCACTAAGCCGATTGTTCATCTCTTTTGTGAAAAATCGAAATCGTTGGTTTAGTAAATGGAGCAAATCTCGATTCAATAATTCTTTCAATTGTATCACCTCATATATTTACCTAGGTAAATAATATACTTGATCATTCTATACTTTTTGTATGTATTTGTAAAGCTTAGTAATTTGATATGAATGATTACCTAACTCTTCCAATCATACTGTTGAACATTTTTCTCTGTTTCGATAACTCTATAATGGAATAAAATATCAGATTATGAGCCGTCACTTGCAGTCAACGCTTTAGCTATCTGTGAGTCCATACCATTAACCACGAAAGCAGCAGATGTTGCTGTTTTGTGGCAGTCGACGGCTCAATTTTTTTCCTTCCGCTATAAAGGGTTTTTAGAATCCATATCTCCAAGCTTTACTAAATAGATATAAAATCTGATCAAGGGGTTATCTATATAGGGTAACTGGAACATACCTCATTCTAAATTCAAACCTATTTATTCATGATAAAAAGGCACCAATTGCTCCTACATATGGGCCATTATCGAGAAATATGGGTTCATATGGAAGCATGGCTTGAAACTCGGATAATACCTTTTTTAACGGTTTGTTATACGATAAGGTACTACCAGTAAACACGATTTTATCCGTTTGATTGGCCATGGCTGCTTGTGACGCCAACAGAATCGTACTTTCACCAATTAATTGTGTAAGACTAGCCAGATAATCAGCAGAAGTGGCTTCATTTGCCTGCTGGACTTTACCAAAGTTGGCAGCTGTTAAATTCCTTTCAAGAGGTGATTCCGTGGATGTATAAATATCGTTTACCAATACATCACTATTTTTATGATTGCCGATCTGACTCAACTGAACAAGCTCATTATAGTCAGATTTACCGCTTAATAGATAGCCAAGTCCCATAAAGATACCTCCACCAATTCCACTCCCGAATAGACGAGTGAAATTATTTCTGCTCACTAAAAAATAAGAGGTTCCAGTACCAATACTTACGAGGATATATTTTTCTAGTAAAGTCTCTTTTTCTTGTTGTAATAGATAATTTGTACCTTTGCAAACAGCTGTAAATTCATCAATGACAATAGCGCTTGTTGGTAAATCGTTTTGTAATTCCCTACTACCACCACCGGTTAAATAAATGGAGGTATTTGTAGAGGGAAGCCAATTAATTACTTGTTTCTTCATGTGGTTGGAGAATAATTTAACGTGTAACGATCCTTCATGGTAATAAGCAATTTTAATTAAAGAACCACCTGCATCTATTCCTATTTTTAGTGGCAATACTTCACTTCCTTTCAATAGATAATTGTTATTATTTTACTAATATGAAGGTAAGGTAGCCATTAATATGATTCACTATACTGCATTTATAAAAACGTATTTTACTATAAGTAACGGTGTAATTGATTCAGAAATGCGTAATAGAAGTATTTATTTCGATTTAATATATCTTCTTCCATTAAGTTTATCCTACATATAACTGGCAAAAGACCCTCACTTCAAGCAAGTGAAACCAATTCTGGATAAACAAAATCCCTAACTGATTGAAGTTTCACTTTATAAGCTAAAAGTCCTTTATTTAAACAAGAAATTTTTAATCCATTGCAGCTTATATCGATTTTTGTAGAAAATTCTGATTTATGTATGTGTTTATACCTATAATTGGATTTGAAGTTAGTTTTTAATCCAAGGCTTAAAACTATTATACTATTTTAAAAATAGTATAATTTTCAGATTTTAATAGAAGGTCAATTTGTTACTATAGTATCAAAGAGGGAGTAAATAAATGTTAATGATAGATAAGTAATAATACGAAAGGATAGTTGGTCGTGAAAAAACGATTACTATGGGGCGTTTGTATCATTCTCTTTACAACGGGTGCAACTTGGCATATGAGTGCTTCGGCTGATCGAGGAGAGGAACATTGGTTAACAGATTACTTTGAAACGGTTGAAGGAATCAACCAGTGGTTGAAAGAGAAGAGTTTAAGTGTAAAGCGATCTCTTCTTGAAGAAAAAGAACAAACGATTAAGAACAAAGCAGATCGGTTAACACAGCTATCAAAACGTGTTAGTTCCAAAAATAAAAAGGAGATTAATCAATATTTACAATCTTATTACGTCCGTTTACAAGAATCAAAGGAGAACCTAGAGGGTGACGTATTGAAAGCCTATGAGGTTAGAAAAAAATCGGAGATTCATACGGAGATTAAGGAAGATGTTACTTCGTCTTTACAAGATTGGTTATATGATTAGGGATCTATCATATGATTTCTATCAAATATAAAAGAAAAGAAGGGGAGTATGTAGAATGAAGCTAGGTTTACGTACACTAAAAGGAAAGATAGCTGCTGGTATTATTGGTGTTGGTGTTTTATCTGGTGCGGGGATAGTATTTGCTAATACGGATGCAGGATCAGCATTACGTGAATGGTACAATGCTATGTTTAATGATTCGGTAGAGAGAATTGAAGACGAGGTAACTGCTTATGGGGAGGGAAAATTACCGGAGCTTGAGGCTGAGTATGAGCAGTTAAAAAGTGATGCCTCTCTCGATATTGATTTAACAAGAGTAGAAAAAACAAATGCTTCGTTAGAGGAAATAGTTGCGACAAAGCTAGAGCATATCGAGTCACTTGATAGCGAAGCGCAGCAGATACTAGAAGATATGGGATTGCAATTTTATAATGTTTTAATTGATGGTTATTTAGAAATTGAACGTTTACAAGAAGAAGGTTTAAATTATGCTACGGAAGATTTAACAGCATATACTGGAGAAGTTGGGCAATCAGCAGTTAATCAAGTAACTACAGACTTAACAGAGGCTAAAGAAACAGCTGTAGCTGAGCTAGAGGCAGCTGTGCAAAATGCACAAGAGCAACTAGAAGCAGAATTGGCTTCAAATGAGGAAATTACAATTAGGAACTTAAAAAATCAAGTCGATTGGGCTATTGAAGATCTTCGTGAGTTAGTAACGGAATTATTAGCAGGATTAGTTGAAGAACAACAAGTTATTATTACGGAAACAGCACAGGCTCTTGAAGATGAAGCAAAAGCAGCTCTTGATGAAGTTATATCGGGTATTCATCAATAATTATCTATTCTGTTGAAATAGATAGATGCTAAGGAGGGAAAGCAGTTGTTAAACAGAATCCAAACTCGAAAACAAAAAAGGCGCCAAAGCCGAATAAGAATAGTGATCATTGTAATTATATCTGTAACCTTAATGGGAGGAAGTTTTACAGCTGTTTTCGCTGATCAAGACATTAATGGTTTACTTACTAGTTGGTTTCAACAGAAAAAGGATGAATCTATTGAAAAAATAGATGCTGCTATCTTAGCAGAGCAACAACAACAAACAAAGCGTTTGGAAGAAGCATTAAAAGTAGAAATTGCGAAAGCTGAACAGAGACTGGATGAAAAGGTAGAGAATGAGATTTTAGAGCGAACAAAGGCTTTGCAGCAATATTCAAATCAGCTTATCCAGTCCATGAAAGAAAGCAAAACGAAAGAATTGGATCAAGCCATACTTTCAGAGCTTGATCAAATCGTCCAAGAGGCAAAAGCTAAAATGGAGAATATAAAAGATACTCCAGCAACGAATGAAGAGAGTAATACGCAACCATAAGTAATGGAAAAAAATCCTGCTGAACGAGCAGGATTTTTTATGCTTCGGGGATTTTTATAATAAATAGATCGTTCATTAAGATGAATTTATTTCAATTTGTTTTACGTTAGTATATTAATTATAGTAAGTGCTTTATATGGTCAACTTACTATTTATCCCCCCCACAATAACCTACTTCAGGCAAAAAGAGAAGCCACTATTGGTAAGTGGGGGGCGACTGCCAGTAAATGTCCGATTGGCTCTAAGGCCTTTAGGTCATACCCCTGTGGTACTAACGATCGCGGGGGATAAACAAAACTATAGCTGATTGAAGTGTCACTTTTAAAACAGCAAAAGGTTTACTTGAATGATACACCTACTTCTTTTATATTTAGAAAATAAACTGAACAGATCAGCTTGCAGAGGAGGAATTTTATGAAACGAAATATCGTCATTCAAAAGATAACAGAGATGGATGCGTTAGAAAGTATTCTTCATTTAGAAAATCAAATTTGGGGAAATGCAACCCCTGTACATCAAACCTACACAGCGATAAATAATGGAGGGCTAATGTTAGGAGCATACGATGGAGATAAATTAATTGGTTTTTCCTATAGCTTTACTGGCTATGATGGGCAGGAAGTGTATTTATATTCACATATGCTAGGTTTACTACCTGATTATCGGAAGGCAGGCCTAGGAGAAAGGATGAAGCGTAAGCAAGCTGAGATTGCTGATCAAATGGGGTATGAGAAAATGATTTGGACCTTTGATCCATTGCAAAGTTTAAATGCTTACTTAAATATGAATAAATTAGGGGCGACTGGTGTCAAGTATAAGGAAAATTACTATGGAGATATGGATGATGGATTGAACCGGGGGATGGCAACAGATCGTATTATTATAGAATGGCATTGGAATGAGGATAAAAGCTTAGAGAACGTCCAGACAGTAATTGAAGAACAAGTACTCCTATTAGAAAAAGAAGGAATGCCAATTAGTAACCTGCATGCCGATCAGAATTTAAAGGAGAATGCATATTTTGTCTCTGTGCCAAATAATATACAAGAAATAAAAAGCAATCAGTTAGAACTGGCAATTGACTGGCGAATGAAAACAAGAGCGGTGTTTAATTGTTTGTTTAAGCAAGGATATCGAGCTAAAGGATTTATAAGGGATGATAATAAAAAGATTGGTTATTATTGTTTTCAAAAGAAATAATAATCCAAGTATATAATTAGAAAAAAACCTTAAATACAATGGTGTTTAAGGTTTTTTTCGTTAACACTAGATGATTATTAAAAATTTGGATATAACGCACCATATCTTTTTTTATAATCGTCTAATATATGGAAGGGGGAGTAAGGTTTGTTTAATGAGAAAGAGATTTTAAGTGAATCTGATACTAATGAAATTCTATTAGAAGAACTTATGGGGTTATATGGAGATGAGTTAAAACGAATTGCTTATTTGTATGTAAATGATATCTCGCAAAGTGAGGATATTGTTCAAGAAGTTTTTATATCTTGTTATAAGAATTTTCACCGTTTTAATAAAAAATCAAGCTATAAAACATGGTTATATAGGATCACGATTAATAAGTGTAAGGATTATCAACGGAAATGGAGCTTTAGAAATATAATTTATAAACCTGTCATTAGTACAATAAAAGGACTATTAACAGAATCAATTCATGAGGAAGTAGAAAAACAAGAGCAATCAAATGAATTAGTTCGGTTAATTGCACAGCTTCCAATTAAATATAAGGATGTTCTTATTTTATATTATTATAAGCAAATGTCTTTAAAGGAGATTAGTACGATTAATGGTTTAAAAATGAATACAGTCAAATCAAGATTAGTTAGAGGAAGGAAATTATTAAAAAGAGAATTAGTAGAGAGGGGGATATATGATGAGTGAGTTTGATAATCATATTAAAAAAGAAATACAGAAATATTTAAACAAGAATATTCATTTTACTACTAATGATGAACAAGAAATTCTAAGAAAAAAGAAGAAAAAGCAGTATTCGTTATATGTCTCGTCACTAGTTTTTGCGCTTATATTAGTATTTCTATTAATCGGGCCTGTACTTAAAGATGAAGTAATAGACAATAAGATTTATGAATTTTCTCCTGCTCCTTTTTCTACAAAGATGCAATCCAGTAAGAAATTAATAGAAAGAGAAGACAATATGAAAGAGAAAGAACCTAAACAGAATGAAGTTGACAAGGAAGTCGCTGAAAATAAAGATGAGTCTGACGAAAAAGAAAATGCAATAGAAACAAATGATCAGAAGGATCAAGAGAATCAATCTGCGGATCAAAATGGTAATAAGGAACATCAAGAAGATCAAGAAAAACAATCTACGAATCAGACTGATAATAAACATCAGAAAGATCAAGAAAGTGAATCAACGGATAAAGAGCAAAATGAACCTTCCATTTCGGATAAGGAAAAAGAAGTTATACTTCATAAACTAAGGCAATTTAATTCGAGCATTGATGTAGTTATTGCAGAATTAGAACCAGAATCCTATAAATTTAAAAACACATTTGTTGTTAAAGAAGATGTGTATACACGCTTAAATAATATGATGACAAGAAATGTTGCAGAACAGATATGGTCTAACCGCCTAGAGGAAAAAAGCGATGGCTTATATTTAATTCCTATGGATGGCGAACCTGACTTCCGGGAGGGGGAAGAATATAGTATTACAAAACTCTCCAGTACTAAATTTAAAGTGACACAGACAGCAGTTGCTGATTTATATGGACACTACAAAGTGCTATTCATAGTAAGTAACATTGATAATCAGTGGAAAATAAGCGATTATAAATGGTCTAGTTTATAAAAATATTAATAATTTTGTTAATAGCTTATAACGAGAAGTGAAAAAAGCGCTTGATCCTCTCGAGGATTGAGCATCCAAATAAAAAACAGGACTTCTTCACTTTCATGTATAAACCTGCTATAAGTAAGTTGATAAAATTATAAATAAAGGGAATTTAAAAAAAGAGAAGATGGGTAATAACTAAAGCGGACCATTATAAGATAAAGCATGCATTACTGTCTCTGGTAACTATATGAAGCGCATTTCTATAAATCAGAGGGTAATTATAGCGAGTTCCTTTGTGGAAATCAGATTTTTTTAAATTATCTATGTACTTTTTGTGTTAGTTAACGTAAATTAATAGGATGATAGGTGATATCTATTAAATTGTACAATGGGATTAGTTTATCTCACATATTACTGGTAGTAAGACTCCCACTTCAAGCAATCAAGTAAAACCAATATGGGAAGTGGGATCAACTCAAGGAAATGTCCGATTCGTTAAAGGGCCTTGAGGTCATACTCTTATGGTACGAACCATCAGTGGGGGGAACAAAACCTCCAACTGGTTGAGTAAAAGTAGAATTGCGTGAGGAACAAATATCTTTCTTCATTTTGTCATATCACATACAGATTGTTCAACTGTACAAAGACCGTTAAGATAGGAACTGGCTCACAAAAACATTTCATTCTGTTGAATGAGATGTTTTTTTAGATAGATAAGAAAATGACGAGAACAAAATAAATAAAAATGCCACTATCCTCTTTGTTCATTCGATAATAGGATTAAATAGAGTTGTTAGGGGGATAAAGATGGTTAAAGGAAAAAAGGCTCTCCATATGACCTTTGAAGAGATTGTTGAACAGAATGAACGCAGAATCCATTACCATATTCATAAACTTCATATTAATGATCCGCATCAGGAATTCTATCAAGAGGGGCTTGTTGCCATGTGGAACGCTTATGAGAACTATAAGCCAGATAAAGGACCATTAGCTACCTATTTTAATTATACCATTCGTAATCGTATGATCGATTTAATTCGAAAGAAAACAAGAGAAAGAGAAAATGACGATACGTATGAAGCTCATCAGTTCCTTAAAAGAACACATGGTAATTATGTTCGCGCTGGCGGTAGAATGTATCCAATAAGTAATCAGGAAACGGAGTACTTTCATGAAAACACAGACTTAGAAGATATAAAAAAAGAACTAACGGAAAATCAATGGAAATGGGTATTGTTGTTTATTGTTAAGGATTTATCTATAAAAGAGATCGCGAACAGAGAAGGTGTTTCCACCGATGCGGTGAAAAGCTGGGGAAGAGAGGTGAGAAGAAAACTACGTTCAGCAGCACTAGATTATTGACAAATAAGGATAAGACGCTGAGACAAAAGAATGAAGAAACAATAAAAAACGAACAATGATTAGTTGAAATGTTCGTTTTTTGCACAGAATCATTCATTTAGCACCTGAAATAAGCGAGACTCCGGCGGGAACAGCACGAGACCGAAGATCCACTTGGCAACGTGTTTTTCTTTACCGAGTTAGCTGTGGCCGTGCCCGCGGAAAGCGCGTATGTTTTCACGGTGCGGCGATGATACTCCTATTGATAACATGATTATTCGTATTTTAAGTAAAGAAGTTGTGTTTTGTCCCAGCCTTAAGGTTTAATGCTGATATACTTCCTTGATCGCTTCAAACAAGATGTGAACCCCATTCATTAACGCATCCTTATTAAAGGTCATATAAGGGTGATGAAGACCAGGGGATAAATCACAGCCTAAGCCAAGCATCGTCGCTTTTAGCTCTGGTCTTTTTATTGTATAAAAGTGGAAATCATCTCCGCCTGGTGTTACTAGTGGTGGATCTACGTTTTCAGTACCGAGTACTTTTTTGATTGCTTCTCTCATAATAGAAGTAGCCTGTTCATTTGTTCTTGCAGCTGCAATACCTTCTGTACTTGTTAATTTAATTTCTACATCATATAAATTTTTCATTGCTTCAAAAATATTTAGTACTTTATTGTCAAGTTCATCCATAATTTCATTTGATTGCGCCCGCATATCCAGTGAAAATGAAGCATTCCCTGGAATTATATTTGAACTCTTTCCACCTGCTTGGAAATTTGTCATTTTAACAGAATGGGGAACTCTTGGGTCCAAATGAATTTTACTTAAAAGATTAACAATTTGTGCACCGACCTCAATCGCATTAATATTTAAATGTGGCCTTGCTCCATGGGCATCATGTCCTCTTATTTCTGCACTGTACATCTTTGTTGCTCCATGAACGATTACTGGGGTAGCATTTCCCATTTTACATTCTTGCTGAGGGCGAAGATGAACACCAAATAGATATTCAACATTATCAACAGCACCTTTTTCTACCATCTTCAATGCTCCAGCACCTTTTTCCTCAGCAGGTTGAAAGATAAATCTTATTGCAATTTGTTTATGCAGCTCAGGTGACTGCTGTAGCTTCCATAGTAAACCTAATACCATTGCCATGTGGGCATCATGTCCACATGAATGATTGGCTTGGAAGCTGCCGTCAACTTCTTGCCAAAGAGCATCAATATCTGCACGAACAGCTACAATCGGCAAATTATCTTTAAAGTTTCCATATTCACCTACTACCCCAGTATGATCTACGAATGTGTTAACATTGCACCCATTTTCTTTTAAGATATTAGCAATATACTTTGTTGTTTCCACCTCTTCCCAGCTTATTTCTGCATGTTGATGTAAATAGTTAAATGTATCTTTAACCTGTTTTTCTAAGTCTTTCATGTTAATCTTCTCCATCCTTTATAAAGTATTTATAAGTTGATTTAATTTTCCCTCTCTTTTCTACACGTTCCACGACTTCAAATAATAAAGCGTTAACAATTGCTATGGTAACAGGTCCTTTACTGAATAACGTATTTTGACTAACTGAAATAAGAATGGTTATATCTGCATGTTCCACAACCGGTGAAACTCTAGAATCGGTTATTGCAATGACTTTAATACCTTTCTCCTTTGCTTCTTCTGCTAGGCGTATGGTATCAATGGCATATCTGTAAAATGAGAAAACAATGATACAAGATTTAACAGGTAATAGATCAAGCAAACCAGCATCCGTCTCCGGTCTATATAGGTCGGCATTTCCTAAAATATAATTTAAATTAAAGTAAAACCAATGCGCAAATGTAAAGGAGTGGTGGTAACCAGCAACGACAACTTTTTCGCTATTAATAATCGCTTCGATAATCTTTTCCATGTCATCAATGGCAATCTTCTCCATATTATTTTGCAGTATGCTTATGTCCTTTAGCATACTTTCGACATAATAGTTGCTCATTTCCTGTAGTTTTTCATCGGATTGTTGTTTGACCTCTAATAAGTGTTTTCTTACATCCTTTTGCAGAGAACTATAACCACTATAACCAATCGAATGACAGAAGCGAATAACCATTGTTTCACTAACACTAATTATTTCTCCTACTCTTTTGGCTGGGTGAATGGCAAATACCATAGGATCAGAGAGTAAAGCATCGGCGACTTTCTTTAGACCCTTTGTAAGGTTCGAAAATTCTAATTCTGTTTTTCTTACATAATTAGCCGTCAAAAGAATTCACCTTCTTTTTTTAAAGTTTTTCCAATATTTTATATTGCAATAAATTATATCCTTTATTATAATACAATGCAAGTTGATAATATTTTGAAAATTAAAAAGGAGGGAAATAATGAAAAAATCTACTAATAAGTTAAAAAGCACAAAGAGAAAGCTAGGACTTCCAGATGCGTATGTTATTTTATTTGCAATCTTAATTATTGCAGCTGTAGCGACATACCTTATACCAGCAGGTACATTTGACAGAGAGACTGTCAATGATATTACAACTGTAATACCTGATAGCTATCAACAAAGCGAACAACAACCAGCATCATTTATTCAAATATTTACAGCAATCCAACAGGGTATGATCGATTCAGCGGGGTTAATTTTTCTTGTGCTTATTATTGGCGGAGCTTTTGCGGTAATTGAATACACAGGTGCGATTGATGCGTTAATTATGAAGACGATTAATCAGACAAAGGATAAGGAATATCTATTAATTATTATTGTATGTAGTCTATTTTCTATTTTTGGTGCTTTAGGTATTATCGTAAATGCAGTTATTGCGTTTATCCCAATAGGGATTATTTTAGCCCGTTCTATGAAGTTGGATGCCGTAGTCGGTGTCTCCATTATCTATCTTGGAGCATATGCAGGGTTTAATACCGCTTTTCTTGATCCATTAACTACTGGAATGGCCCAGCAGATTGCCCAAGTACCATTGTTTTCTGGTATTGGTTTTCGGGTGCTAATTTATTTAACGGTACTTGCTTCGACAATAGGTTATATATGGTGGTATGCTAGTCGTGTCAAAAAAGACCCAATGCAGAGTGTACTTGGCGGAAACCGCTTTCCAAAATATGATGAAAAAAGTGTAGATGCTGCCCCATCTAAATTAACAGGTATACATAAATTGGTTTTATTATGGCTCGCATTGGGGATTGGAATATATATTTTTGGAGTGTTTCAGTATGCCTGGTCGTTGAATCAGATGGCCGCTATGTTTATTATTATAGCGATTGGTACAGCAATTATTGCCAGAATTAACCCAAATGAATTGGTAGTACAGTTTTTTAATGGTTGTAAAGGACTGGTATACGGAGCATTAATTATTGGAATGGCAAGATCAATTGTAGTAATTCTAGAGAATGGACAAATTTTAGACACTATTGTTCAAGGAATGGCAACAGTTATGGAACCATTTACGAGCGTCATCGGTGCTATTGTCATGTTCTTCGCGAATTTTCTTTTTAATATTATCGTATCATCTGGAAGTGGACAGGCCGTTATTGTTATGCCGATTATGACGCCACTTGCAGATATTATGGAAATACCCCGACAAGTAGCTGTTCAAGCTTATAAAATGGGGGATGGATTTTCAAATGTGATCACCCCAATTTCTGGTATCTTAATGGCTAACTTGGCAATTGCAGGTGTATCGTGGGTGAAATGGATTAAATTTGTGTTACCTTTAGTAGTCATTTGGTGTGTTATTGGAATTGTTTATTTAACCATAGCTGTTATGATTGGATGGGGACCAATATAAAAAGGAGTGAATTTTAGATGAGAATAAATGAAGTAGTTTTATATAAGATGCAAATGCAAATGAAAAATCCATTTACCACTAGTTTTGGAACGGAGCAGAATAGAGAATTTTTGTTGGTTGAAGTAAAAGGCGATGATGGAATATCAGGCTGGGGAGAAGGGGTTACATCTGAACGGCCCTTATATAGCGAGGAATTCACATTACAAAGTTGGTATATGCTAGAGAAGTTTCTTATTCCGCTTGTTGTTAATCAAGAAATTACTCATCCGGATGATCTTCAAGAATTGTTTAAGCCGTATAAGCGTAATCATATGGCCAAGTCTGCGTTAGAAGGGGCAGTATGGGATTTATATGCGAAGCAATGTGGTGAATCATTAGCTACAAGTCTTGGAGGCACGAAGAAACGTATTGAAGTTGGAATTAGTTTGGGGATTGAAGATAGTTATGAAAAACTAATTCAAGCAATTCAAGAGAAAGTGGATGAAGGCTATAAGCGAATTAAAATAAAGATTAAACCAGGAAAAGATATAGAGGTTTTGCGAGAGGTAAGAAAACATTTCCCTAATATCCCATTAATGGTAGATGCAAACTCTGCATATACGTTAGACGATATCAACCTATTAAAAGCACTGGATGAATTTAATTTAATGATGATTGAGCAGCCACTAACAGCTGGCGATCTAATTGACCATGCAAAATTACAAAAACAAATTAATACACCAATTTGTTTGGATGAAAGTATCCATTCGTTTGAGGATGCTCGCCAAGCAATTGAATTAGGCAGCTGTAAAATAATTAATTTAAAAATAGGTCGTGTAGGTGGATTAACAGCATCGAAACGAATTCATGATTTATGTGAAAATGCAGGAATCCCATTGTGGTGCGGTGGAATGCTGGAATCAGGTGTCGGACGTGCGCATAATATAGCGGTTGCAGCATTAGCTAATTTTACACTTCCTGGAGATACAGCATCATCATCTAGGTATTGGGAAAAGGATATTATCCAACCAGAAGTTGTAGCAAAAAATGGTGTCTTGACTGTTCAGGACGCTATAGGAATTGGTTATGAAGTGGATCGAAATGAAGTGAAAAAGCATACGGTAGCAAAAAAGGTTTTTAGCTAGATTTACAAAAAAGGGGTACAAACCCTGTAGAATAAAAAAGAGACTGAGACAAAAGAATGAAGAAACAATAAAAAACGACAAGATAATTAGTTTAAATTAATTATCTTGTCGTTTTTTGATCAGAATCATTCATTTAGCACCTGAAATAAGCGAGACTCCGGCGGGAACAGCACGAGTCCGAAGATCCACTTGGTAACGTGTTTTTCTTTACCAAGTTAGCTGAGGCCGTGCCCGGAAAGCGCGTATAATTTCACGGTGCGGCGATGATACTCCTATTGATAACATGATTATTCGTATTTTGAGTAAAGAAGGTGTTTTGTCCCAGTCTATGTTTTTTTCCTGAATGCCTTAGCGCTTTATGTTAATCTCAAAATTGAAAGAGGTAAGCAAATGAATAATATAAATTTTGAAATTAATGTTTTTCATTAATAATGATACAAAAAAATAGCATTCATTTCAAACGATTACGAAGAAATACATGCTATTTTGGAAGTAGAAGAAAATCAAGAATTTCAAATATATCCAAGTTGGAATGTGAATTTCTCAATCAATAAAAACGAAATTATAATTGATCTAAATTATCAAAAAGAAGACTAAAAATTTTTTTACCTAAGGATTAAGAAAAGTCCATTAAGGATTCCTTTATTATTATCGGGAAAGGTCCTACTGTCGTCTTTCCCGGTTCCTTTTGATATGGAATTCAAATTTTCTTTCTGTTATTTGCAAAGAATCCTCTCTATCAGCTTTCCTAGCTGCTTTTTTTCATAGTTTAGGAAATTAAAAAATTAGCCCATGTGGACAAATCCGGGAGTGTTGAGCCACGTCCAGCTTTAGCGCCCAGAAACTCAAACTCACCGTGACTCCTCTATCTCCGTTGACTCGCTTCAGACGCTACGTTTCTAATCGGGTGCTTGCGCTTTTGTTCTTTCCTCTCATATCATGTCAAATTAATCTTTCGCTTGTTTCCCTTAAAAGATATATGGAGAAAAGGTTTTGCTTACATTAGAAATGATACACATTTTAAATGGATTGTTCCTACTTTGTCACACAAAATAGATAGAGATTTGGTAGACTGAATAGAGACAAAAGTCGGAGGCATACGGAAATGAATAAACTAAAACTTTGGGAAGAAGCAGAGGCTTATCTTACACAGTATCATCAGGAATTAGAGACAGCATTTACCGATTTTAAAAACAGGTGTGAGGCGGTAAAACGAGAAATAGATGTGTATGGTACGTACCAACATACTTATGACGAGCTTATGTACGGTGCTAAATTGGCTTGGCGTAATTCCAATCGTTGTATTGGCCGCTTATTTTGGGAACGAATGGACGTCATTGATGCAAGAAAGGCAACAACAAATGAAGAAGTGTTTGCTTATCTTATTGACCATATAAAGAAAGCAACGAACGGTGGTAAAGTTAAACCAATGATTACCATTTTTCAACCCGAGGTGATTCAATCCGGAGCTAGTCCAGTAAAGATTTGGAATCATCAGCTGCTGCGGTATGCAGGCTATGAAACGGATGAAGGAATTGTTGGAGATCCTGCTTCAATAGAGTTTACCAAGGTATGCCAAAAGCTAGGCTGGGAAGGGAAAGGTACACATTTTGATTTGTTACCATTGGTAGTTCAAGTGAACGATCAACCTCCAAAGTGGCAGGAAATCCCAGATGATGTAGTTATTGAGGTACCTATCCAGCATCCAACCATTGACATCTTTGCTGGAAGAGAAGTTAAATGGTATGCAGTTCCTATTATTTCTGATATGCGTTTGGAGATCGGTGGTTTAAGCTATGTGGCTTCACCTTTCAATGGTTGGTATATGGGTACTGAAATTGGTGCAAGAAATTTTGCAGATGAAGATCGTTATAATTTTCTTCCGCTTGTTGCAAGTCAATTGGGGTTAAATACAAAGCACTTAAGTACATTATGGAAAGATCGTGCACTGGTAGAATTAAATGCTGCTGTTCTTGCGTCCTATAAAAAAGCAGGTGTTTCGATTGTCGATCATCATACAGCGGCGAAGCAATTTGAAATATTTGAGAAGCAAGAAGCTAAACATGGAAGAAGCGTGACTGGTAAATGGGCATGGCTTATTCCTCCACTGTCACCTGCAACTACACATATTTTTCATAAACCATACGATAATACAACAAAGAAACCTAACTATTTTTACCAAGACAGGTTTTGGGAATAAGTGTAAAAAGGCATCCGGATTATCAGCTAGAATTTGGATGCTTTTTTTTCCTTGCTAATGATTCATAAACTTTAACGTGTGATCCAATTAACATCGTTATTTACTACCCTTTTATTGGAAACTTCATTCATAATCTTTTATACCCCTGCTAGATAGTTTTTCCTAAAGATGAAACATGTTATAATCAAACACACTGCAAAAATACCGATTTAAGGGGACGGACAACTTTGAATACATTTACCGTGAAAAAAGTTCTTAATAATAATGTATTAATTGCCTTAGACCAGCGTCAATCAGAAGTAGTGTTAATTGGAAATGGTATCGGTTTTCACCATAAAAAGAAACAAAAGATTGATGCAAAAGCAGTTGAAAAGTTATTTGTCCTGCGAAATGAAAAAGAGCAGGAGCAATATAAAAAACTACTCCCAAACATCGATGAGAATCTGCTGCAATCGATTATCCAAGCGATCGGTATGATTCGGAATAGGGCGAATGAGATGCTGAATGAAGCTGTACATGTTGCGCTAACTGATCATATTCTTTTTGCAGTAAATCGGTTGAAGAAGGGATTAGAAATTAAAAATCCGTTTCTATCTGAAACGAAAGTACTTTATCCTTTTGAATATGAAATTGCTTCCGAAATAGTTGAATTTATTAATCACCGTCTCCAAATTAACTTGCCAGCAGGTGAAATAGGTTTTATTGCATTACATGTGCATAGTGCCATTTCAGATAAGAACCTATCCGAGGTTAATAAATATTCGCAATTAGTAACCCAGTTAATTGATATGATAGAAGATCAATTAAAGATTACGATAGATCGTGAAGGTATAGAATATATTAGGCTTGTAAGGCATATTCGCTATACAATTGAGAGAGTTTTAAAAGGTGAGGTCATCGAAGAGCCTGAAAAAATTGCTTCTCTATTGAAAAAAGAGTACCCTACATGCTATAATCTTGCTTGGAAGCTTGTTAAAATTATGCAGCAAACAATGAAAAAACCAGTATATGAAGCGGAAGCTGTGTATTTAACGATGCATTTGCAACGCTTATATCAAAAATATGAATAAAACTTTTACGTGTTACTGATACGATCAGGCATGAGTGGAAAGATTACTAATAAGAGGGTAAGGAATTGTTTTTCCTTATCTCCTTATTGGTGATCTCTGCTCATGCTTTTTTTGTTGGTTTTTTCAAAACAGGAAAGTACAAAATTTACGTTTGTATAATCTAGCTTCAACTTATACTTCTCATACCTATAGCTTCATTTTGGATGGAAAGAAGACCACAACATGGTTGATGTATTAGAGGACAAGCAAAGATAAAGTAACTACTAGGATATGGTGGTTTAAGTTGGCAGATAGGATGTTGTACTTTTTATGTATTTATTGAAGAGAGGGAGGAATAAACATGTTTAAAAAGGCTTTCGGTGTATTACAAAAAGTTGGTAAGGCACTCATGCTTCCAGTTGCATTATTACCAGCAGCAGGTCTGCTTTTAGGTTTTGGTAATGCAGCACAGCAGGAAACAATGCTTGAATATCTGCCATTTTTAGGAGCAGATTGGATACAGCTCGTTGCTACAGTGATGGAAGATGCTGGTGGAATTATTTTTGATAACTTACCGTTAATTTTTGCAATTGGTGTTGCAATAGGTTTAGCAAGTGATGGAGCTGCTGGACTTGCTGCACTTGTTGGTTATTTAGTACTGAATCAAGTAATGGGGTCTTGGATTGGTGTAACCCCAGATATGCTTGAATCTGACCCTAGTTTCGCATCTGTTTTAGGAATATCGACATTGCAAACTGGTGTTTTTGGTGGAATTATTGTCGGTTTAATCGCCGCATTTTGTTATAATCGCTATCATGATATTGAAATGCCTTCATTTTTAGGATTCTTTGCTGGTAAGCGATTTGTACCGATTGCGACCGCGGCTATGTCATTTGTAGCAGGGTTTGTTTTGCTGTTCATCTGGCCACCTGTCCAAGAAGCAATGAACGACGCGTCGTATTGGTTAATTGAAGAAGGAACCTATCTCGCTGTATTCTTTTTCGGTTTTATAAAGCGTTTACTTATTCCGTTTGGCCTACATCATATTTTCCATGCACCTTTCTGGTATGAATTCGGTTCGTATACCACAGAGGCTGGAAACTTGGTGCGGGGTGATATGACGATATTTTTTGCCCAATTAAAAGATGGTGTAGAAATTACAGCGGGTAATTTCATGGCTGGTGAATTTCCAATAATGATGTTTGGTTTGCCAGCTGCAGCTTTGGCGATGTATCATGCTGCTCGTCCAGAGAAGAAAAAGCTCGTAGCAGGCTTATTAGGATCAGCAGCATTAACGTCATTCTTAACAGGTATAACAGAACCACTTGAATTTTCATTTATGTTTGTATCACCATTACTATTCTTTTTACACGCCGTATTAGATGGGCTATCCTTCGTATTAATGACCATATTTAGTGTGAATATCGGTTATACATTTTCCGGCGGGGCGATTGATTTCGCGTTATTTGGAATTTTGCCAGGTCAAGAACCATGGTGGATTACGATTATACTTGGATTGATCTTTGCAGTTATCTATTACGTCATTTTCCGTTTCTTCATTAAGAAATTTAACCTAATGACACCAGGACGTGAGGAAGATGGAGAAGAGGCGGCAACTAAGGAAGGTAGAACAGGTGAGTTTGCATATGATGTATTAGCAGCAATGGGTGGAGAAAAGAACATTTCGCATCTGGATGCTTGCATTACTCGTTTGCGTGTCTCGGTTAATTCAATCAATGAAGTAGACAAGGAGCAATTGAAAAAACTAGGAGCTTCTGGAGTACTAGAGGTTGGAAATAATATTCAAGCCATTTTTGGCCCACGTTCAGAAACGATAAAGGGGCAAATGCAAGATATTATTTCAGGAAAAATACCTCGGGAAGAAGAGGTTAATCAAGAAGCTGAAATAAAACAGCAAATAGAAGAAGTGAATCCGGCTGCCATGCAAAATGAGTTGAAGGATGAATCAATTGTTTCTCCGATGACTGGTGAGCTTCTACCAATTACAGAAGTGCCAGACCAAGTGTTCTCTGGAAAAATGATGGGAGATGGCTTTGCTATTATGCCAAAAGATGGGACCGTCGTTGCTCCAGTGAACGGAAAAATTGTAAATGTTTTTCCGACCAAGCATGCAATTGGAATGATGTCTGAAGGAGGAAAGGAAATACTCATTCATGTAGGTATTGATACAGTAAATTTAAAGGGAGATGGCTTTGAAGCACTTGTTACAGAAGGTGACGCTGTTCAAGCAGGCCAACCTATTTTAAAAGCAGATCTTTCTTTCATTCAAAGTAAAGGATTGCCTATCATTACTCCGATAGTATTTACAAATTTAAGTGAAGGGGAGCAAGTGACCCTACAAAAATCAGGAAATGTAGTGAAGGAAGAAACAGATATAATGAAGCTATAAGAGAAAAACATACTACGTTTAGTGGTGGGTAAAGTCATCGACGAATGATTTTGCCCATTTTTCTATTTACTACCTCCCGATTGCGACGTCAGAATCGATTACGAGCACTCCAAGTATGAGCATATCCACAAATCCTGTAATAAAAGCACACGGTATGATAAAAATGATAACGTACTTCATGCTGTTGCTCAATTCGCACAATCCTCTAACAAATATCGAAACTTCTACTAAATCACTTCCCTCGTTAATAAACTTTACCAAGGACTTTTACTACAGAGAGGAAGTATTATATGAAATCGTTAAAAATTGTCATCATTGGGGGAGGATCTTCTTATACACCGGAATTAATAGAAGGAATCATTAATAATTACGATGTATTGCCCGTTTCAGAAATTTGGCTTGTAGATATTTTAGAAGGAAGAGAAAAGTTAATGATTATCGCAGGCTTAGCAAAACGAATGATAGCACAAGCTGATTGCTCTATCAAGATCGTTGAAACATTAGATCGTCGTGAAGCTCTAAAAGATGCTAATTATGTGATTACACAAATTAGAGTGGGGCAATTGGACATGCGCAGATCAGATGAATATTTATCGCTCAAGCACGGGGTTATTGGTCAGGAGACAACCGGAGCTGGCGGCTTTATGAAGGCATTGCGTACGATTCCGGTAATGCTGGATATTTGTGAAGACATAGAAGAACTAGCTCCAGAGGCATGGCTGCTCAATTTTACTAATCCGGCAGGTATTATAACAGAAGCTATTTTGAAGCATAGCAATGTTAAAGTCGTTGGGCTTTGTAATAATCCAATAAACTTCTATAAAAAATTTGCTAAGGACTATCAAGTTCCGATGAAGGATGTAAGTATCCAGTTTGTCGGTATCAACCATTTAAATTGGATAACCGATTTCTATATTAAAGGAAAATCAAGATTAAACGATGTGTTAGCTGGTGTATCTGCGAGTTATGAAGCAAAGAATATTCCAGGACTTGAATGGGATCCCATATTTCTTCAATCACTCGGAGCCATCCCTTGCGGCTATCATAAATACTATTATCAGACAGACCAAATTTTAGCTGAGCAGTTAAAGAATTACAAGAAAGGCTACACAAGAGCTGATCAAGTCCAACAAGTCGAAAAAGAGCTATTTACGATTTATGAAGATCCATCTACTATGGAAAAACCTGATGCATTAGAACAACGTGGAGGTGCCTATTATTCGGAGGCGGCTGTAAACCTCCTTACCTCAATTCATTTAGATAATAAGCAAATTCACACAGTAAACGTTAGAAATAATGGAGCCATTTCTTGTTTACCTAATGATGTCTGCATTGAAGTAAATTGCATAGTTGAAAATCAGCAAATTACACCAATTCAAACAGGAAATGTTTCGCCACAAATAAGGGGATTATTGCAAGTTGTTAAGGCATATGAAGAGTTAACCGTGGAGGCTGCCGTAACAAGAAAAATAGGAACTGCTTTACAAGCATTGACAATTCATCCGTTAATTCCATCTGCAAAGAAAGCACATGAATTATTACAAGATATGTTAATTGCAAATGAAGCCTATTTCCAGCCAATTCTATATTTCGGAGGCGATCATGTATGAAAGTTACGCTGTTATGTGCATTAGGGATGAGTACAAGTATGCTCGTAGAGAGAATGAAAAAAGCGGCTAAAGCAAGATCGGTGAGCATCCAAATTGAAGCACATTCGGTTAATGACTTAGAGGGGCAGCTTGAAACCTCGGATCTTATCTTACTTGGACCACAAATTCGATATAAACAAAGAGAACTATCAGCAAAAGCAAAAGCTGTTGGGGTACCACTTGCAGTAATTGATATGAAAGCATATGGGAGTATGGATGGAGATAAGGTTTTGAATCAAGCCTTGGAGTTATTACGCTAGAATGGAGGGGAGAGTATATGAGGAGATTTCAAGCGTTTATGGAGCATTACTTTATGCCGGTTGCTGGAAAACTAGCTGAGCAGCGACATTTACGGGCAATTCGCGATGGAATTATTGCTACGATGCCGTTACTAATCATTGGGAGTATCTTTTTAATTATTTCTTCACCGCCTGTTAAATCCTGGACAGAATTTATGAAGCCATTTACACCAACTCTAAGTATACCTGTAAACGCAACATTTGGGCTATTAGGATTGATTGCTGTATTTGCGATTGCTTATCATTTAGCAAGAAGCTATAACCTGGACGGTCTATCTGCAGGTGTGCTCAGTGTTGCAGCATTCTTTGTAGCAACACCTCTAACAGAAGAAGGGAATATTCCTCTAAATTTAATGGGCAGTGAAGGGCTGTTTATTGCAATTTTATTAGCTATATTTACGGTTGAAGTGTATCGTTTTTTTACGAAAAAAAATATTGTCATCCGTATGCCAGATGGAGTCCCGCCGTCTGTTTGGCGGGCATTCACAGCATTAATTCCAGGTGCAGCTATTATTGCTATTGTTTGGGGAGTCGATTTGTTTTTAAAAATCGCTTGGGACCTGTCCTTGCATGGGGTCGTAGGTGCTGTATTAAGAGAGCCTTTACAGCTATTAGGAGGAAGCTTTTGGGGAGCTATTATAGCGATTATTCTTATTCATTTACTATGGTCGTTTGGCATCCATGGTATCTCCGTCGTTGCCAGTGTAATGGCACCAATTTGGTACAGCTTAACGGAAGAAAATGTTGCGGCACATCAAGCTGGTGAGGCATTGCCTCATATTGTTGGCCAGCCGTTTATGGCAATTTGGTGGGCTGTTGGTGGATCTGGTATGGCCTTAGCCCTGACGCTGCTCTTTATTTGGCGCGCGCGATCCAAGCATTTAAAAAGCTTGGGAAGAGGGTCAGTATGGGCAAGTGTCTTTAATATTAGTGAACCAGTTATTTTTGGTGCTCCAGTCGTGATGAATCCGATCCTTGTTATCCCCTTTATTCTTGCACCACTTGCAGTTGGAATCCTAACCTATTTTTCTATGTCAATTGGTTTGGTAGGGAAGCCATATGTGATCATACCATGGACAACACCACCCCCGTTCGCAGGCGTTTTAACAACGGGGGATTTCCGAGGTGGTCTATTGATGATTGTAAATATTATTGTAGCGATGGTCATTTATTATCCGTTTTTCAAAATGTATGATCGCCAGCTTGTAAAGGAAGAGGAATCAATTAGATCAGATGATACATAGTGCAAGGTATTGTTACATGGTTGAAAAATTACTCATGAAATGGGAGTGTTTTGGTGAAAATCAAGGTATTATGTTTATCGACAATTGCATTGCTTGCTGTCATATTTCAACAGCAAACCGTTCATGCAGATAAAGAAGCGAGTCGTAAAGAAAAGCGAATAGTAAAGCCAGGTATTGAAGTCTTATTAGAAGAACATTTGAATTGGTTAGCTGGAAAACGAGTAGGTCTAATTACAAACCCAACAGGCGTTGATCGAAATTTAAAAAGTTCAATTGACTTATTGTATGAACATCCAGATGTAAATCTAACTGCACTTTTTGGTCCTGAACACGGTATTCGTGGTAACCGTGAAGCGGGTGAATATGTTGAGTCGTATGTAGATGAAAAGACGGGTTTACCTGTTTACAGCCTGTATGGACCAACATGGAAGCCGACAGAAGAAATGCTTGAAGATATTGATGTATTGTTATTTGATATCCAAGATATCGGTTCTAATGTATATACCTATATTTATACACTTGGTTTTGCAATGGAAGCGGCCGCAGAACAGGGGAAAGAGATTATTGTTCTGGATCGGCCAAATCCAATTGGTGGCGAACGAGTAGAGGGACCTCTTCGTTCAGCGGACACGGTTAGTTTTATGGGAAGATTTCTTTTGCCTGTACGTCACGGCCTGACTGTTGGTGAACTAGCAACAATGTGGAATCATGAATATAGTTTGGGAGTATCGTTAAAAGTAGCGAAAATGAAAGGTTGGAAGCGCTTCATGCATTTTGAAGACACACAGTTACCATGGATTCAACCTTCTCCTAATATTCCAGCGCAAGAAACAGCTTATTTATATGCAGGAACAGAACTATTGGATGATACAACATTAACAACTGGTCTAGGAACAACAAAGCCATTTGAGCTTGTAGGTGCACCCTGGATTAATGGGAATCAATTAGCAGAAGAAATGAATGATAGAAACATAGATGGCGTCCGTTTTCGTTCTGCTTACTTCACACCAATGTTTGGTAAATATGAAGGGGAGCGCATTGGTGGTGTACAGGTACACATAATTGATCGGCAGAAAATAGATTTAGTAAATTTAGGATTACAGCTTCTTGATGCGATGCGTGATCAAGACCCAGATCAATTTATGATGACAGATAAATACGCCAATCTTATTGGTGACCCAGAAGTGCCAGCGATGATTCGAAATAATGAATCGATAGAGAAAATTATAGATAGTTGGCAAAGGAAATTAATGAAATGGAAGCTTGAGGTACGAAATCACTACTTACTTTATGGACCCTATCCGAAGGGTGCAAAGCCTTATAAAGGGAAAACAGTACTTGGTATCTTACCGTTAGATTTATCCGCGGCAATTGGACAAAGCATTCCTTTATCGTTACAAGGCTTTGATAAGAATGGAGAAAAATTAGAAATAAATTCGGATGATATTAACTGGAAAGTTACAGATGGATTAGGGTATGTTGAGGATAGCCAATTTCATGCGCTAAAAGATGGTGTTGGTAAAATTATTGCAATCTACCAAAAGCAAAAAGCAGAACGTTCTATAGATATATCAGCAATTTTAGTTCAAAATATTCGCTTTGGAGTACATGATTCCTATACACGTGTTGTGTTTGATTTAAATAAGACAGTCAGCAATTATGCTGTTGAAGAAGAAGATCACCGCCTGTTATTTTCTATCCCCTATGGAGAAATAGCTGGAGAGTTAGAAAAGGGAGGAGGGAGCATTTTAATTGGGAATAGTCCAGTGATCGAGCGCATCGATTATCAAATAGAGGGAGAAAACTTTTCAGCAGAATTGCATGTAAAACAAACGGCTGTAAACGTAGAAACACCAACATATGCTTCGCGAATCGTATTAGATTTGCAGCATGATGGAGAAAATTAGCCGTGCATATCTATCATGCACATAACTGGCAGTAAGATTCCCACTTCAAGGAATAAAGTGAAACCAATATGGATAAGTAGGAGATCGACTGCCAGTAAATGTCCGATTGGTTCCAAGGCCGTTAGGTCATATCCTTGGGGTACGAACAATCAGTGGAGGATAAACAAAATCCCTACTAAAGTTTCACTTTATAGATAGAGTAGCAGATACTTCTGTTTTGATTCATAAAATACTGCTACAAATAACATATTGGCATGTAAAAACAGGGATAATTAAATCCCTGTTTTTGTGGTCGCTATTTCTTTCTAAATTTACTATCTGACCTTTGTTGGCGAAGTTTTCCCAAGCGCTCTGATATCTTCTCTGCTTGGTGTTTTGTACATTCCTTGTCTATTTCTAATTGATATTTTCCATCTTTAGCAGTAATGTCAAAACAGGTATCTACTTCACTTCCCTTTGGAAGCAGGTTTTTAGCGATAAGAATTTCCTTTTGTTTATCTTCCACTAAGATGACTGCTTTTTCATTATCTTCAAAGCGATCTAAGACACCTTTCATTTGTCGGCTCCTTTCATACAAGCTAATCCTTGTTTTTTTATATCATCTAATGTTGCAGTACTGATACCTTTTATCTTTGTCAAATCATTTAGTGATTGATACGGTCGTAAGTCAATTAATGCAGTTGCCCGCTCTGAGCCAATATGAATAATATTTTGTAAGTCATCATGTGAAGCTTGGTTAATGGCAATACATTCATCTTTCCCTTTTTCCGTAGAAATTTGATATTCTGTTCCATTTGTAGTTATGATAATGGTACCATCATTATCTGTACCATATAAGTCAATTCCAGCATTTTTGATTTTTTTTATTGTTTCTTTATGTGGGTGTCCATAATTATTATCCTTTCCTGCACTATAAATAGCTACTTGTGGATTAACTGCTTCTACAAATTCAGCTGCGGTAGATGTATTGGAACCGTGGTGTCCAAGCTGGAGAAAATCCGCATCGATCGAATCATTCATCGTAAGCATTTCTCTTTCCTCTGCTTTACCTGCATCCCCTGTAAACAAAAAACGCATTTGATCATATGATAATCGAACGGAAAGAGACTCTTTATTTGCTTCACCTGTGATTTCTTTAGGATAGAGGATGTCGATTTCCAATGGCCCGATTACAAACTGCTCTCCTACTCGAGGTTCTTCATAGTTAGCGCCACTATCAATTACTGCTTCTAAAGCTTTTTGAAAGGTTTGAGAAGAGCTTTCATTACCACTCATCCATACTTCCTCTGTTTCGTATGTTTGAAGGATTTCTGCTAATTGTCCAATATGATCAGCATCTGGATGACTAATAATGATTAAATCAATGTTATTAATAGCTTGGGACGCTAAATATTCGTTTACATCATTACTTTTCCAATCACCAGTGTCATATAAAATCGTATAGGTTTGTTGATCCTCTGAATAGCGAAATAGCGTCGCATCTGCTTGGCCAGCATCTATGTAATGAACATCCAGTTGCCCATTTGAAGACGTTGAGTGTGCAACACTATCTGATTGTGTGGGTGATTTACCACAAGCCGTTACGAAGCAAAATAATCCAATGATAATCAAAAACAGCCAATGACGCTTCATGTAACATGTCCCCCTTCTTTACCTTAATAGTATTATAAGTTGGTATCGAAAGGAAAAGGAAAGAATAGCGGCTATAATAACTAAATATTCTGAGTGAAAATAGGGGGGTGAAGTGACTAAATTAAACAGTCATCATAATTGTTCTGATGTCACAAGGCTATTAGAGCGAGGAAGTTATCTCCACGATCTAAAAAGGGTTATCAATATAGATACAACAAATAATCAGAGAGATTTGCAGTTGGTTCTCAGTCTTTGGATGATTCCTTCGTTATCTTGTTTACGTTTATCAGATAAGCAAAGGCTCTCTTCCGTTTAGCAACTGCTGCTAAGTGAGAGAGCCTTACATATAATGAGAATCAGCTAGTATCTAGAGATGCTTTACAGATGGAGCAACATAATTGATAAGCGGCTGTTCAAGCGAAAGCTTTAATTTAAGTTTCCAATAGACAGGTATTTAGTTTCTAAATAAGGTTCGATTCCTTCTAAGCCGCCTTCACGTCCTAGTCCACTCTCTTTCATTCCACCAAATGGGGCATGTGCCGCTGATGGTCCACCATCATTCCAGCCAATAATTCCATAGTCTAAATGTTCATGAAGATATGTGCCAGTGCGATAGTCATTAGTAAAGAAGTAGGCAGCAAGACCAAACGGTGTGTGATTCGCCATCGCTACAGCTTCATCTATTTCTGTAAACGTGGTTATTGGAGCAACAGGACCAAATGTTTCTTCGTGCATAATATCCATTTCTTCAGTTACATTTTTAAGTACAGTTGGATGAACAAAGTAGTATCCTTTGTCGTCATTTGCATCAAATTGATCTCCTAACAGTACTTGTGCACCCTTTTCTTTGGCATCAGTAATGTGAGAAATGATTTTTTCATAGCCACCTTGATTAATGATTGGGCCGATATCAACACCTTCATGTAATCCATTTCCTACTTGAAGCTGCTTTACTTCTGCAACAAACTTTTCAGCGAATTTGTCAACGACATCTTCATGAACAATGATTCTGTTTGCACAAACACAGGTCTGACCAGCATTACGGAATTTCGTAGCTACTGTTTGTTTGGCTGCTAGCTCGATATCAGCATCCTTGGCTACAATCAATGGTGCATGTCCACCAAGCTCCATCGTTACATGCTTTACTGTATCGGCACTGTTTTTTATTAATTCTTTTCCAACAGATGTAGATCCAGTAAATGTTATTTTTCGTACATAGTCGCTGTTGGTAAATAGGTCACCAATTATACTACCAGAACCAGAAACGTATTGAATTGCTTCTTCTGGGATGCCAGCTTCATGAGCTAATTCAATAATTCGTATGCCAGTCAATGGTGTTTCAGAGGCTGGCTTAACAATGAATGTACAACCTGCAGCAAGTGCTGGCGCAGCTTTACGAGTCATCATGGCTGCTGGAAAATTCCAAGGAGTGATCGCGGCGACTAAACCAACGGGTTGTTTACTAATAATAATGCGTTTGGACTCCGTATTTGCTGGAATGGTCCTACCATATATTCGCTTTGCTTCTTCTGCGTACCAATCAATATAGCTTGCAGCATATTCTACTTCACCAGAGGATTCTTTTAATGGTTTTCCATTTTCAAGTGTCATCAGCTCGGCAATGTCATCTTTGGCATCACGAATTTTTTTCGCCCACGTATTTAATAATTCGGCTCTTTTATGGGCATTAACCTTTGACCATTTTGGGAAATAGTCATGTCCTTTTTTTAGCGCTGCTTGAATTTCTTCTTTGCTATGTTTCTTAATTTCTTTAATAGTTTCTCCAGTAGCTGGGTTTGTAACAATAATCGATTTAGCCATTATAAAACTCCTTTGCTCATTAATATAACGTTCTATTATATTTATTATATTCCCTAGTTATTCATCGATAAAAACATATGAACTATAAATTAAAATAATAAATCCTATACATTTACTTACAAAGTCTTTATTTTCTTTCGCTAAGAAAGTGAAATGGTAAATGAAGAAGGATGTATAGGTTTATTTTATCATTTTTCTTAAAAAATAGAAAATTATTATTATTTAGATATAAATTTGTAATTACGTTAAAATCAAATAATATGCTAGCTTTATTTGGATATCTATGATGCAAATCTATTTAAAAATACCTAGAAATATTTTAAGAAAATTTATGACTAATCTATCAATCTTCAAAATGAGAATTTTTTTCGACGTTGTTTGACATATTTCTCCCTTTTTCATCTTCTATAATTGAGTAACAACCTAGATACGATAGAAAAGCATCATAGTCAGATAAGAACGAAATGAGTGAAGAAAGGAGGCAAAGTGTTCTATATGGATTTGATTCTTATCTGCATTGGAAATGTGTCAAAAATTGATGGGAGGAATGGTCATGAAAGCTAAACGTAGACGTCAAATGAGAACAGCATTTAGCTTTGCCGCAACAGTACTATTGACATTTTCATTAATTGTACCTGGAGTAACGAATGCAGAGTCGAACGGTATGTCGAACCAAATGGTAAAAGAAAAAGTCAGTAAGCGGTTGATTAAAGAGTTTAAGGGCGATGATAAGTTAACCTTCCTAGTCAAATTTAAAGAAAAAGCAGATACTATGAAAATAGCTGAACGGGCGAAAGCCTCTAGTCAGAAAGCGCAGTTATCTGCAAAGAAGGCTGAATTAACCCAACGAACTGCCGTTTTAACAGAATTAAAGGAAACATCCTTAAATTCTCAACAGAAAGTTAGGAAGTTCCTTGAAGCAGAAGTCGAAAAAGGAAATGTAGACACATTTAAGTCGTATCATATTGTAAACGGAATGGCTGTCACAGCAACGAAGAAAGTTGCCAATAAGCTTGCAGCTTTTACGGAGGTAGAAAAGATACTGCCAAATGAAAGAAGACAATTGTTTACTACAATTACAAAAGATGCAGAAGCACCTGCTTCAAAAATCGCGAATGTCGAATGGAATGTTGAACGTGTTGGAGCCCCCACAGTATGGGATATGGGATTTGATGGATCAGGTGTAACCGTTGCTAGTATAGATACAGGTGTTCAATGGGATCATCCAGCGCTACAAGAAAAATATCGAGGCTATGATAATACTTCCGGAGAAGTGAATCATGATTTTAATTGGTTTGATGCGACAGCAGGGGAATCGGCTCCTTATGATGATCAAGGTCATGGCACACACGTTACTGGAACAATGGTAGGTAGTGAGCCAGATGGCTCAAACCAAGTAGGTGTTGCTCCAGGAGCAAATTGGATCGCTGTAAAAGCCTTTTCAGCAACTGGAGGTACCGATACTGATCTTCTCGAAGCAGCGGAGTGGGTTTTAGCTCCTACAGATGCACAAGGAAATTCACGCGTTGATATGGCGCCCGATGTTGTAAATAATTCGTGGGGAGGTGGTCCGGGTCTTAATGAATGGTATCGAGACGTTGTAAGAAATTGGAGAGCAGCAGAAATATTCCCGGAATTCTCTGCAGGGAATACGTCGATCTATAATCCAGGTGGTCCAGAGTCGATTGCGGTACCAGCAAACTATCCAGAGTCATTTGCTACTGGTGCAACCGATTCTAATGATTCGCTAGGAAGCTTTTCATTACAAGGTCCGTCCCCTTATGATGAAATTAAACCCGATATTTCAGCACCAGGTGTAAATATTCGTTCTAGTGTTCCAGGCAATGGTTATGAAGGCGGGTGGAATGGTACATCAATGGCAGGTCCTGCTGTTTCAGCAGTTGTGGCTTTGATGAAACAAGCTGATAGTAGCTTAACTGTTAATGAAATAGAAGAAGCTCTACTAGCTACTGCCACACCATTAACTGATAACGAATTTCCAAATTCACCGAATAATGGATATGGTTATGGATTAGTGAACGCATATGACGCTGTTTCTTCGATAATTCCGAGCTTAGGAATGCAAAAATCAATGTTTTTCTTAAATGATCATCGAACAGCACTAATGAGATAATTAGCCCAAAATTAGGAACCATTCGATCGAAATAGCTGTCTCAACAGTTCCACGATTATCAAAACCTAAATTGAAAAATTTATAAAATAAGGAGGCTGGGACGAAACACAACTTCTTTACTCAACATACGAATAATCATGTTATCAATAGGAGTATCATCGCCGCACCGTGAAAATATACTTGCTTTCCGCGGTCGCGGCCTCAGCCTCCTTTTGTTTCAATCGCGCCCTTCTATAGTATTAGAGCATCCTATTCTTTTACGTTTTGTTAAACTTATATACAATATTTGAAATAGAAAAATACTAAAAAATAGTCGGTACCATTCCCCCATCCATGCGGATTGGAGAACCTTTAAATGCGGATGCATAAGGACTACACAAAAATGTAGTTAATCTACCTATTTCAATTGGCTTGATAAATCGTTGTATTTCAGATTGAGGTAGGTTTGTAGTCATAAATTCTTTCTCTTTTTCTGAAAAAGTCATATCAGCATGAGAGTATATACCCTCAATTATTTGATGAACATTTTCAGAGAGTGTTGGTCCTGGCATGATTGTATTAACTGTAACTTCTGCTCCTACTGTTAATTTAGATAAGCTTTTTGACAATGATAATAGCATGGATTTTGTCATACAATACTGAGGCATTTGTCCTGAAGGCATAATTGCTTCTTCACTGGCAATAAAAATAATGCGACCATAATCGTTTTTTAACATTTTAGGTAAATAAAACTTAGATAATCCATTTGCAGCAAGAACATTAGTACGGAAGTATTTTTCCCATGCTTCATCGTCAATGTCCTCATATTGCATAATCTCATAAATACCCATATTGTTAACTAAAATATCAATAGTGGGGTATTTTTTGAATAAGGCTTCTCTTTGTAGAATATCGACAATATCGGCTGTAGCATTTTGAGGAGAGGTAGCCGGGAAATTCGATTTAATTTCATTTACGATTCGTTCTACCTCTTCATAATTTCGTCCATTAATTAGCACATTGACACCTTCTTTGGCAAGTTCAATGGCAATTGCTTTACCTATACCTTTCGTTGATCCTGTAACTAAAGCTGTTTTATTGTTTAATCCCATATCCATAATACATTTCTCCATTTCATTTATCTTTTATGATAATAAGTTAAAATAAACGCGCTTCTACACTTTGGGTAATAATTAGGTTATTCTTTTTTAATATAGTGTTAAAAAATTTACTTTTAAGACAAAGTTAATTTCTTGAGTTTGTACCTAATTGTTCAGTACGCCAATTTAAGGGAGTATCACCTTCCCAAATGCGGAAGGCGCGGTAAAACGAGTTCTGGTCTTCATATCCAATCATGAAGGCTACTTCTTTAATATCGAACGAGGGATCTGCGAGGTACTCTCGAGCTAACTCATGTCGGACTTGTGTCAAAAGATGCTTGAAGTTCGTGCCTTCGTCAGTAAGACGTCGCTGCAAGGTACGATCGCTCATCCCAAACTCGCTTGCGACAGTCTGAATGTCAGGGCGCCCTCCTGTTAGGTTACGTTTCATAATCCACTTGACCATTTCGGTGATTGAGCGACTGCGTTGCTGCTCATCCAACGATTTGTCTAATACGGGTGTCAGAATCTCCAGCAACTCTTCGTTGTACGAGACAAAAGGGAGGTCTAGATCTCTTCGATGTAGCGTCAACCTGTTACAATTTGCGCCAATCCGGATATGGCAGCCGAAGTAAGCTTCAAGTGCCTGTAGGTCGCCCATTGAGTGCGTAAATTCGACAAATTTCGCCATCAACGGTTGGCCTGTGCCCCGACGTCCAAGCTCCAAAAGAAATGCCAGAGTGATTCCCACCAGCATCGGTGGACCTGGTTGCTCGGTATACAACCAATCTAGTTCAATTGTACATTTCTCACCTCCCTCGGTGATATGTAAGCTTTCAGGGGGACACATCTGTTTGTACCGTGCCATTCGTTTTAGAGCGTCACGGTAGTCACGAGCATGGTAAGTCGCTAATACTGTGGGTGGATAATGCGCTGTTTCAAAGACGGTCATAAGCTTGATAATTCCTTTGGCAGTGTCATCAATGAGATCCGAATAAGCCTGCCAAATCGCGAAATATTGATCGGTAGTGACAACTGGGTCAGTAATAATGGTGAGCGGTAGTCGTGCTTTTCGAGCCACGTCGTGGGGGGCAATCCCTAATTGATGTATGCCTGCCCAAAATCCTGCCGGGATTTTAATACGAGTATAAGACTTCATAATGGGTCCTCCTTTAGCTATCTAAACATTCACTAGTTTTGCTTGTGATTGTGTTCTGCCTAGTTAACGGGACAGATATTATAATACCTATTCAATCTAGCATTGTAACTAGCAAAGGGTGACATTTTACTATCCAACTATGTCGAATAAATCCGTTAGTAATAGGTACCATTAAAAAATCTAAATAATCCTATTTACCTAAGCGGTTTAAATATGTTTTAGTGTTTTTGTTATTTGTACCTACCCAATCAGAAAGTCACTCACTATAATCTTGGGCTTAAATTGATCTTAGCATTAAATTAATTTATCCAGTATTCAATATGTCTATCATTTACAATCTGGCCTGTTTGCCAAATAGTATGAGAATGTTTTGTTGGTATCGTTACTTCAACCTAAATAGTTTTAAAAAAGTAGAACTTACACCTTCCCATAAGCTACATTTAACTGCTTTTGTAGTTGTTGGTTATCATCTTCTAGTTTCTCGATTTTCCGTTTAGTGAATCTATAATGGCATTTTTATTGCTTCCATTCATTACTCGTTTTAATTGTTTGGTGTTGGCATTTGCGAGTTCCGCTTCCTTAATAATCCAATTTTCTCACGAATTTCAGGATTGTTGTACAATGTTGCTTTTGCTGCACCTGCTTCCTCTGCAACACTATTGAAATTAACATTTTCATTGGCTCGGATGAGTCTTTGAATCGCTTCACCCCCCTTTTTTACGTGTATTCAATGTTCCATGCGATCATAATCACCCATGTTTAAGCACCGCTTTTTCCTTTTCGTTCTAGTTCTCTTCTTAAGCGATCAAGACGTCCATAAAACCATTTCATAACGTAATATCGTTCCAAAATTCGTGAAAACACGGAGGTTATTCTTATATTAAGGGAGGTAAACAGCTGGTGAGGTGCTATGTAATCACGTGTAAGCGCTTAATTATTTCCGTTTCATGACGGAAAAAGTATAGGTGTAGTTGCTGTTTGTATTCGTATAAACTTATAGATAAGTTAACAAACATCAACATAGGAGGGATTTTCCATGAAAAATATTGTTCTAGCATGTTCAGCTGGTATGTCTACGAGTTTATTAGTAGCAAAAATGGAAGAAATAGCATCTGAAACGGAAATGGAGGTTCAGATATGGGCTGTGGCACAAGATAAGATAACGCAGGAAATGGAAAAAGCGGATGTACTACTTATCGGTCCACAAATGCGTTTTTTAAAAAAGAAACTTTCTAAAGCGGCGAGTGAATGGAATGTACCGATTGATGTAATTGATCCAATTGCTTATGGAAGAATCGACGGAGAAGCAGTGTTAAATAAGGCATTGGAATTGCTTAATGAAAATAGTTAAAGGAGGAGATTTAGATGAATGGGAAGTTTATGGAAATGTTGGAGAACTTCTTATTACCGATTGCTGATAAGTTAAACAATAACCGTTACTTATCCGCTTTACGTGACGGATTTATGGTTGCGTTACCACTTATTATTTTTGGTTCTATATTTGTTGTTATTGCAAATTTTCCCTTCCTCGATAGTATGATTAGTGAGGAAGCCTATAAGGCATACCAAAATGCATTAGGACCAGCTTCAGCTGCCACCTTAAGCATAATGGGATTATTTGTAATCGTTGGGATTGGTTATAAGTTAACAGAGCATTACGAAGGGGAGGCTATTTATGGCGGTGTAGTTGCACTAGCAGCTTTCTTGATATTAACGCCACAGGTATTAGAAGGAGTATCTGGAGTTATTCCTACAGCAAGTCTAGGAGCCCAAGGAATGTTTCTTGGTATCTTTACTGCATTTATTTCAGCTGAGTTATATCGTTTCTTCGTACAAAAAGATTGGACAATTAAAATGCCAGCTGGGGTTCCGGGGGCAGTGTCAAAATCATTTAGTGCATTAATTCCGATTACCCTAACATTATCCATTTTTTTAATAGTCCGCATTCTATTTAGTTACACCAATTTTGAGACAGTACAGAATTTTATTTATACTATAATCCAACAACCATTAACTGAACTTGGTAGTGGATTGCCAGCAACTATTGTTGCGGTACTGTTGATTCAGGTTTTCTGGTTCTTTGGATTACATGGCCAAATCATTGTGAATTCAGTATTTGATCCAATCTGGTATGCATTAAATGATCAAAATTTATCAGCGTTTCAGGCGGGGACTGAATTACCAAACATTGTGACGAAGCAATTTGTCGACTCTTTCCTTGTTGGTATGGGAGGATCAGGCATGACGTTAGCTGTTATCATTCTAATATTTCTAATTGGTAGAAGTAGACAATTGAAGGAATTAGGTAAGCTTGGTGCACCTGCCGGGGTATTTAATGTAAACGAGCCTATTATCTTTGGCTTACCGATTATCATGAATCCATTAATTATTATTCCATGGCTTGTTGCTCCAGTTGTAGTTACCATTATTACATATTTTGCTATGTCGACTGGATTAGTTCCGCCACCTGCTGGGGTAATTGTCCCATGGACAACACCAGTTATTTTAAATGGATTTTTAGCAACAGGTAATGCATGGCAAGGAGGGGTACTACAGGCAGTAAATTTAGTTATAGTAATTGCGATTTGGTGGCCATTCTTAAAGATTATGGACAAGAGTTACTATGAAAAAGAAACGAAGGTAAAGAAAAGCTAATCATAATAACAGTATTTTAAGCAGTCTTAAGAGGTGAAAAGCGTGGATCAAACAACAAATATTGCATTTCAAATAATATTGCACGCCGGTAATGGAAAATCAAACGTAATGGAAGCCATTCAAGAGGCAAAGATCGGTAATTTTACATTAGCCGATGAACTAGTTGAACAGGCTGGAGAAGAACTAGGAAAGGCGCATGAATACCAAACCCAGCTATTACAACAGGAAGCAAAGGGTGAAGAAAATGTTATTAATGTCATGCTTATTCATTCACAAGATCATTTAATGACATCAATGACAGTAAGGGACCTTGCGATAGAGATTATCGAAATATACAGAAATAAATAGTAAGTTAAGAGGAGGAACTAGCGGTGACAATCAACTTTCAGTTTCCTGAAGATTTTTGGTGGGGAAGTGCAACGTCAGCAACACAAATAGAAGGTGCTGCGAAAGAAGATGGTAAAGCGAAAAACATCTGGGATTATTGGTATGAGAAGGAGCCAAACCGATTTTTTGATGAAGTTGGCCCTGATACTACCTCTAATTTTTATCACACATATAAAGAAGATATAAAATTAATGAAAGAAATTGGTCATAATACCTTTCGTTTATCTATATCATGGTCAAGGTTTATGCCTTATGGTGAAGTAAACCAAAAAGCGGCAGACTTTTACAATCATGTAATTGATGAATTGATTGCTCAAGACATTGAGCCGTTTGTAAATCTGTTTCACTTTGATATGCCTTTTGATCTGCAACAGCAAGGCGGATGGGAAAGTAGAGAAGTAGTTGAGAAATATGTAGACTATGCGAAGACTTGTTTTCAATTATTCGGCGACCGTGTGACAAAATGGTTTACATTTAATGAACCAATTGTTCCAGTTGAAGGTGGATACTTGTATGATTTTCATTATCCGAATATCGTTGATGCTAAAAAGGCCACTCAAGTTGCTTATCATACAATGATTGCACATGCAAAGGCAGTAGAAGCATTTCGTACATACAATGACAATGGAAGTAAAATTGGAATCATTTTAAATCTAACACCGTCCTATCCTAGAAGTAATAATCCAGCTGATTTAAGAGCTTCTAGAATAGCAGACTTATTTTTCAATCGTAGCTTCTTGGATCCGGCGGTCCTTGGGGAGTATCCGAGCGAGCTAATAGAGATTTTAAATGAACATGGACTATTACCGAATACAGAAGTCGGAGATAAAGAATTATTAAGGGAGAACAAGGTTGATATTCTCGGTGTGAATTATTATCAGCCTCGTCGTGTGAAAGCAAAAGAGTATTTACCAAACCCGTATGCTCCGTTTATGCCCGATATGTATTTTGATAGCTATGAAATGCCAGGTAGAAAAATGAATAAGTATCGTGGGTGGGAGATATATGAAAAAGGAATCTATGATATTTTGAAAAATTTAAAAGATAACTATGGAAATATTGAATCTTTTATTTCGGAAAATGGCATGGGAGTTCAGAATGAAGAACGATTTCTAAGAAATGGAGAAATTCAGGATGATTATCGAATAGAATTTATAAAAGAGCATTTGAAATGGGTGCATCAGGCTATACAAGAAAATTGTAATGTAAAAGGCTATCATTTATGGGCTTTCATGGATAATTGGTCGTGGATGAATGCTTATAAAAATCGCTATGGTTTTTTTGCTGTAGACCTAAAGACAATGAAACGAACACCGAAGAAAAGTGCGCATTGGATAAAGCATGTAGCAGAAAATAATGGTTTTTAGACAGCAAAGCTGCTAGCTATCCGATAATGATTTTAATGAAAATATCGATTAAGGAGTTTTGATTTTGAACGAGTCAGAACGCCCTTTATCCCTCATATAACTGGCAGTAAGCCCCAAACTTCAAGTGAAAAAGTGAAACCAATATGGATAAGTGGGGAGCGACTGCCAGTAATGTCCGATTGGTTTAGAGGACTTTAGGTCATACCCTTGTGGTACTAACCATCCTGTGGGGGATAAACAAAACTCCCACTGATTGAGGTTTCACTTTATTACATCGATCCGAGTAAGGAGCAAATGGGTATGCTTACCTCGAGAATGAGAGTAATTTTAAAAAAGTTAATGACTATAGATGCACCTGTTACAGGTGAATTTTTGGCTGATATAAATAACGTTACATCTAGAACAACGAGGGAGGATATAAAAAAGCTAGATGCGTTGGTTATGAATCATGGTGCACAAATCCAAACCCTTATGGGAAAAGGTTATAAATTGGTTGTTTTTCAGGAAAAGAAATTTCGCCAATTTCTTCACCATATTGCATATCCAGAATTGTCAAAGGATTATCTACAACCTCAATCGCCTGAAGAAAGAGAAGCTTATATTATTCGAAAGCTATTAGTTAGTGATGATTATGTAAAGATCGAGCAATTGGCTGACGAATTGTACGTGAGTAAATCGACTGTTCAAAATGATTTAAAACAGGTAAAGTCCATCTTAAATCATTACTCTATTCAATTACATTCCAGACCTAATTACGGACTTGAGCTTAGAGGAGACGAGCTTAAATTACGTTTTTGTATGGCAGAATATGTTGTTGATCGAAGTAGTGATTGTACCGAAAATGGGATGAAAGGCTTATCTTCTAGTTTGATGCCAACAGATTTCCATGCCATATCAGCAATTATTATGCAGCAAATTAGTCAACATCAAATTAGTATGTCAGATATTGCTATTAATAACCTTCTCATTCATATTGCGATCGCTTACAAAAGAATTCGTAGTGGAAATCATGTTAATTTACAACCAAGTGAACGTAGCCAAATAGAAAAGCAGAGTGAATATCAAGTAGCTTTAAAAATTGTAAAGGATGTAGAAGAACATTTTAACGTTGTTTTCCCAAAGGAGGAGACCGCTTATATTGCTATTCATTTATTGGGAACGAAAATGCTTTCGCAGCCTACAAAAGTAGACGTGCTTAACGAACAAATGATTGACGATACTATTCTGGCTATTAGTAAAAAAATGTTAGCTAAAATTGAGGAAGAGTATCGCTTAGGTATTGAGCATGATAAGGAACTAATTATTGCACTAAGCTTGCATTTAAAACCTGCAATTAATCGCTATAAATATGGTATGAATATTAGAAATCCATTATTGGAGGACATTAAAAAGAAGTATCCATTAGCATTTGAAACGGCTATTCTTGGTGGTTTAATGATTGAAAAAATAACAGATACCAAAATTGATGAAAATGAAATTGGCTATATTGCCTTGCATATTGGTGCAGCTATCGAAAGAAGGAACTTAAATTCCGGACCTAAACGATGTTTAATTGTCTGTGCTTCTGGGTTTGGGACTGCACAATTGATCTACTATCGAGTAAAAACACAATTCAGACAGAGTCTTGATGTAGTAGGTATTACAGAATTGTATAAATTAAAAGCTTATAATTTAAACAACGTTGACTTGATTATTAGTTCAGTTCCTATTATAGAGAATTTATCAGTTCCAGTTATCGAAGTAAATGCTATTCTTGGAAATAATGATATGAAAAAAATTGGGCAATTCATTGGTAATCAACGAAATATATCTGGTTATTTTCAAGAAAATCTTATATTCTTACAGAAAGATTTTGAAACAAAGAAGGAAGTATTGCATTTTTTACATCAAAAGCTACTTCAGTTAGGACATGTAAATAAGAGCTATCTAGATAATCTATATGACAGAGAAGCAATAGCTCCTACTTCGTTCGGCAACCTAGTAGCCATTCCACATCCGATAACTCCACAAACAAATAAAACGTTCTTAACTGTTTGTACTTTGAAAAAAGCAATTACCTGGGGAAATAAACCTGTCCAATTTGTCTGCCTTTTAAATGTCAAGAAAGATAGTCAGGAAGACTTGCAACATATGTATGATCTGTTGGGGAGAATGGTAAACTCGGAAACAATGATACACCAATTAATCAAGGCATCGACCTTTGATTCATTCATGTCTGCCTTACGTTAAAAAAGTAAGAACGATGTGAATAAGGAAAAAAGTCCTTCCTTTTGCTATTCTAGTTGTATATAGCTGTTTTGCTACGAATAAAGATCGTATCAAATTTCTAGCAAATCAGTAAAATACAACAAAGCTTCTCCAGTTTGTTTTGGTTAACGGACAAGCTTTGTAAGAAGTTGGTGCTGCAATGAATAACAGACAGAGAGAGCTAATTGAGATATTATTATCAAATGATAGTAAGCCATTTCTTATACAGGATCTTGCAACACATGTTCAATGTTCAGAGAAGACAGTGCGTAATGATCTTAAACAGATTGAAGATTATGTAAGGACTTTCTCATCCGCCTCAATAGTTCGTAAGCCTGGTACAGGCGTCTATCTAGACATAAATAATGTCGAACGAAAAAAATTATTCCAGGAACTATTTGCGGAGACAATATCTGAAGATGAGCGAGCAATGAAAATTGCCTATCGCTTATTGGAGAGTAAACGACCAGTTACATTACAAACATTGGCAGATGAACATCACATTCATAAAGCAGCTATTAAAGCTGACATGAAACGAATAGCTGAGTGGATAAAGAACTTTGATCTCTTATTAACTTCTAGGCAGAAACTAGGGCATATTATAGAAGGTGAAGAGATTAATAAACGTATTGCTTTAGCACATTTACAAGAATTTATCGTTGATAACACAAGAAATTACCTATTTGATTTATTTTTACCATTTGAAATTTCTACTATAAATAATGCGTTGGACAATATGAGGCTATCAAGTGGCATCCCTTTTGCAGATAGTGCGTTGGACGGTCTTTTGATGCATGCACTTATATTGGTGAAACGAACAAAACAACATGCATCTATCGTTATTTCAAATACTCCTGACGAAGCATTTTTTAAAACAAGAGAATATAAAGCTTCTGAAAAGTTTTTAGAAGAATTGGAATTGAAGTTTTGTATATCTATTTCTAAAGCAGAAATTATTTACTTTACATGGCATGTACGTAGTTGTAAAAAAAGGGAAGATCAATCAACTCCTTTGAATAAACAGCATCCGAAAACTGTACAGGTAGCTTCTGCAATAACCAGTAAGATTAAACGGTTAACGATGATATCCTTTGAAGAAGATGAGCAATTATTGAATGGCTTAGCTATTCATTTAGATGCAGTCATTCATCGACTTAAATATGGATTTCCAATCACAAATCCTTTGTTAGGTAATATTAAAAAGATGTATCCATATATGTTTAGTATGGTGACGTTAGCAATAGAAAATGTAAAGAGACAATTTTATGTGAATCTTCCAGAAGATGAAGTTGCTTACCTTGTTCTTCATTTCCAAGCTTCGCTTGAAAGAATCCAAAAGAAGAGGAGGAAGGTTCCGAAGGTATTAATTGTATGTCATATGGGTGTAGGAATGTCTCATTTGTTGCAAGTGAAAATAGAACAACAATATAAGGATATTCAAATCGTTGGTGCAATAGGTAAATCAGAAGTACCTCGTTTCATTCAGCATCATGAGGTTAACTTGATTATTTCTACGACAGCACTAAGTAATAGTAGTATTCCAACCATTATTATTTCTCCTTTACTTGAACAGGAGGATCAAGATAAATTGGCTCAATTCTTTAAACAAGGTACGATAAGTGATAGTTCGAATTCGTCAGGTTCTTTTCTAGCCGATTTAATGAGTGAAGAACTCTTATTCATAAATGTTAAAGCAGAGCATCGTTACCAAGTTGTAGAAATGCTTGGCAACCAATTATTAGCTAAAGGTAATATTAAGCAAGAATATGTTCATCATGCCCTATTACGTGAGAAAAAATCTGCTACATCTATTGGGGGTGGTGTGGCTATCCCACACGGAGACCCTAGTCTAGTGCGAAAAACCTCCATAGCGGTGGCCGTTCTTGATACACCAATAGAATGGGGAAGCGAAAGGGTATCAATTGTTTTTATGCTTGCTATAGCCAATGATAAATCCAATCCTATAAAAACAATTATTAATCAAATATCTTCTATTTCTCAAGATCCGATTACGTTTAATGCATTAATGAAAGCACCAGATAAGCAGTCCTTTATCACGAATATAAAAAGTTACAATTAGATGTAATCTAGTTAAGCTATTATGCCTACTTTAAACAGTAAAAGATCAGGGTGATCTCCCTAATGAAATTTCAATCAGTGGGGGTTTTACTGCTAGCTATATGTGGGATAAAATACAATCTTACCGTAGTTGTGGAAGAAAAGAGACATTTATCCTTTGTTTATCTGATATATACTATATTCAAGAAAGCGATTACGAATCTTTTCAGATATAGGAGGATATATTATGAAGATAGTTGCTGTAACTGCATGTCCAGTAGGTATTGCCCATACGTATATGGCCGCTGAGAATTTACAAAAAGCAGGTGAAGCACTCGGTGTTACTATTAAAGTTGAAACTCAAGGGTCCATTGGTGTAGAAAATGCACTTACCGAAAAAGATATTGAGGAAGCTGATGGAGTTATCATCGCCAGTGATAAGGAGGTTTCCAAAGATAGATTTATTGGTAAAAAGCTTATTGCAACAGGAGTACAAGAAGGTATTAGAAATCCGGAACAATTAATTAAACGAATTCAAACAGGGGATGTTTCCGTTTATCAAGCACAATTAGCTTCTGCTGAAGGCGTTAAAAAGAAGCGAAAGGAAAAAGAGAATCCTATCTATAAGCACTTAATGAGTGGCGTATCTTACATGATTCCGTTTATTGTTGTAGGTGGATTACTCATAGCTATTGCTTTAACACTTGGCGGTGAACAAACACCTGGAGGAATCGTAATACCAGAAGATTCATTCTGGAAAAAGATTGAAGATATTGGTGCTGCCTCCTTTAGTTTTATGGTTCCGATATTAGCTGGTTTTATTGCGGTTAGTATTGCAGATCGTCCAGGCTTGACACCAGGTATTATTGGAGGTTTCATTGCTGCAAATGGTAGTTTTTATGGCAGTGAAGCGGGTGCTGGATTTATTGGTGGGATCATCGCTGGTTTTCTTGCTGGTTATATTACGCTAGCTATTAAAAAAATTAAAGTGCCGCAAGCTCTTCAACCTGTTATGCCAATTATATTTATTCCAATTTTAGCAACGTTAATTGTTGGCTTATTATTTGTGTATGTCATTGGTGCGCCGGTTTCACAGGTGTTTGAATCGTTAACAGCATGGCTTGAGGGCATGCAAGGTGCCAGCTCCATTTTATTAGCGCTAATTCTTGGTGCGATGATTGCAGTTGATATGGGGGGACCTTTTAATAAAGTGGCATTTTTATTCGGTTCTGCAATGATTGCAGAAGGAAATTATGAAATCATGGGACCAATTGCGGTAGCCATTTGTATACCACCACTTGGAATGGGACTAGCTACTTTTATTAATAAAAGAAAGTATCAACCTGCTGAGCAACAAGCAGGAAAGGCAAGCTTTACAATGGGATTATTCGGTATAACAGAGGGGGCTATACCATTTGCTGCCCAAGATCCATTACGTGTTATACCTAGTATCGTGGTCGGATCGATGACAGGATCTATGCTAGCAATGTTAGGTAATGTAGGTGATCGTGTAGCCCACGGTGGTCCGATTGTAGCTGTGTTAGGGGCGGTTGATAATGTACTAATGTTCTTCTTAGCTGCCGTTATTGGTACATTAGTTACAGCTATTTTAGTTAATCTACTAAAAAAGGATGTAGTTAGTTCTACACTCGATAGCCAATCTAACAAACAAACCGAAGCAGTTAATGATCAAATAAGTTCTCTGAACACTAGAAATGAACAAGATAAAAAATTATATATACGTAAGTTAACCGATATTGTAACCGTTGATCTAGTGGATACGGACCTTAAAGGAGCAACAAGAGATGAAGTTATTGATGAATTGATTAACAAAATGGATAGAGCTGGTATTCTAAGCGACAAAGAGATATATAGACAGGCTGTTATTGCTAGAGAGAAAGAAGGAACAACTGGTATGGGAATGAACATTGCGATCCCACATGGAAAATCTTCAGCTGTTAATAAACCTGCTGTAGCATTTGGAATGAAACATGATGGTGTTGATTGGAATAGTTTAGATCATACTGCTGCAAAAATAATTTTTATGATTGCGGTCCCTGAAAAGAATGCAGGAGACGAACATTTGAAAATACTACAAATGCTTTCACGTAAGCTTATGGACGATCAATTCAGAAAACAGCTTTTAGATGTAGCAAATAAAGAAGAGGCATATCAGCTACTAGATGAAATTCAATAAAGTATGTATTTATCCTTCAATTAACTGGCAGTAAGACCCTCATTTAGGGGATCGACTGCAAGTCAAATGTCCGATTAGTTCCAAGGCTTTTAGGTCATACTTTTGTGTTACTAACAATTAGTAGGGGAAAAACAAACCCCCACTAATTGATGTTTCACTTTATAAGGGTGTCTCATACTATTCGTTAGGATACAGGAATGAATTTGAATATGTGGGACACCTGAGTTTTTCGCCAACTAGGAGGCTGAATCGCAGTTTTGGGTAACCTGTTACAACTCGTTCTTACTATTCATTAAATTCTATTGAAAATTATTAACGAAGCTACTTCTAAGTTTGCTATAATGATAGCTATTAATAGCTTCTAGGAGGAATAATTGTGCAATATAGAGAACCCTTATTTTTAAAGCCTGTTTTTCAGGAACGTATTTGGGGTGGGGAAAAATTACGTGATCTATATAACTATAATATCCCTACCAATAAGACAGGGGAGGCTTGGGGAATATCTGCTCACCCTAACGGACCAAGTAGAATTATGAATGGTCCTTTAAAAGGAAAGACTTTGGCGGAAGCTTGGCAAGAACATGGTGAGTTATTTCATAAAGATCCTATGAATAAGGAAGCATATCCGCTATTGGTAAAAATATTAGACGCAGCGAAAGATTTATCTGTTCAAGTACATCCTAATGATGCATACGCACGGTCTGTTGAAGCGCATCCTTATGGTAAAACGGAATGCTGGTATGTATTACAGGCAGAGCCAAATTCTGAAATCATTTTAGGACACCATGCAGACACTAGAGAAGATTTTGAAGCTAGCGTTGATAATGGTGCATGGGATAGTCTCTTAAAAAGCAAAAAAGTAGCAGCAGGGGATTTTATCTATGTACCTAGTGGAACCATTCATGCGATTGGTAAGGGAATTGTGATTCTTGAAACCCAACAGAGCTCTGATATAACATATCGCGTGTACGATTATGATCGGAGAGATGAGAGCGGGAATACAAGAGAACTGCATCTTACACAAGCGAAACAAGTTACGACCGTTCCTCATTATGAGCCTGAGTTAAAACAGCAGGTAGAAAAAATAGCTGATCTGACGATTAAAGAGCTAGTTAGTGAACAGTACTTTACTGTTTATCACTGGGAATTAGTTGGGCAAGTAACTAAACAAATGGATAAGGACTTTCTTCAGTGTAGTGTGATTGGTGGGACTGCTACGCTAACTGTTGATGACAATTCATTTGAAATCGTAAAAGGCGATCACTTTATCATACCTTTTGGAATAGAGAATGTTAAACTAAATGGAAATGCTCAGTTAATCGTTTCGCATACGTAATAAGACTGATTCAGTTAAGGGGGAGAGAGGTTATGTTGGTTGGAGCGATTGAAGCAGGGGGGACAAAGTTTGTCTGTGCGGTAGGAAATGAATCTGGAAAAGTATTGGATAAAGTAACATTTCCTACAAGTGATCCGAAAGAAACGTTACAGCATGTTTATGACTTTTTTTCTTCCTACAACATTAGTTCTTTAGGTGTAGGTAGCTTTGGTCCAGTCGATTTAGATACAACAAGTTCTACCTATGGTACGATACTGAATACGCCTAAACTAAGGTGGAAGGAATTTCAGCTACTAGAGCATTTGACAAAGCACTTTTCGATTCCTGTCCATCTGGATACAGATGTAAATGCAGCTGCATTAGGTGAATATATGTATGGGGCTGGAAAGGACGTGAGCAGCTGTTTATATATTACTGTAGGGACAGGGATAGGTGCTGGTTTCGTAAATAATGGAAAAACGTATAAAGGGAAAAGCCATCCGGAAATGGGACATATTCTGGTACAAAAACATGTAGACGATGACTTTCAGGGAGTTTGCCCTTCTCATGGTGCCTGTTTAGAAGGATTGGCGTCGGGACCAGCAATTGAAAAAAGGTATGGTCAAAAAGGTCATTTGCTTTCAAATCGTATAGATGTCTGGGAAATAGAGGCCAGTTATCTGGCTCAAGCAATTATGAATTATTCTTTAATACTTTCCCCACAACGAGTGATTATTGGTGGAGGAGTTATGAAGCAGGAACGTTTATATCAACTAATTCGTAAAGCTTTTACCAATCTTATGAATAATTACATAGACGTTGGTGATATCGAACAATTTATAGCTTCACCTAAATTAAAAGATGAACAAGGGGTTAAAGGTGCAATTGCATTAGCAATTGAAAAAGGGAGATAATAACCTTAAACGCTTATCGTTATGACGAACAAGAAGGTAAGAAGTTTTAACGTAATTAAGCAGGTAGTCACCTTGCTGTGATAAACCGCCCCCTATAAGTAAACATTTAGGATCAAATAGTAAAATTATTTGTGCCAGACCCGCAGCTATTTGCTTTGCCCAATCATTGATCATAGAAATACATGCTTGCTCTCCAGATTTTGCACGTTGAAAAATATTCTCTGGGTAGTTGCTTCTCCAAATACTTGTTTAATCATTGAACGAAGCGCAGAAGTAGCCGCCCTCTATTCAAAATTGGTTTTCGTGACCGAATCATATAATAAATAGCCAACTGAATTGGCTTGTTGATAATATCCGTCCATTAGTTCGTGATGGTAATAAGCTCCACCGATTCCTGTACCAATTGTAATACAATAAATATGATTTTTATTCATAGGAGAGCCCTTCCAACGTTCTCCTAATAAATTTTTATTTCTCCGTATGTCTGTTGAGATGTACGTTGGGTTTTAATTGGGTATAAATTTCCCGTATATGTCCATCTTAAAAAGAAAGGAAAATTATTCTAACAAAAGTGGTGAAATGTTATGAGGAACAGGGCTATAGGCATTTGTTTTATAATGTTTCTAATGCTGTTTGTACAATTGACAGAGGTAAACGCTGCACCTGATGTAATTGACAAACATACAGAACATAACTGGCAAGAATATCATACGGAAACGTCATTCATAAAAACAGGTACACATGAATATAAGTATTGGAAAAATTTTATGCGCCACAAACGGACATGTGAGATATATCAGAAGTTGAAAACCATTGTATATTATTGTGATGTGCATGATCATGCTAAATCTGAAACAATTCATGAGGGAACAGTTCACAGTGAAAAACACGATTAAACAGTGACGGAGGCGGAGACAAAACACAGCTACTTTACAAAATACGAATAATCTTTTTTATCAATAGGAGTATTATCGGAATCACGTGAGCTTGCCAGCTGATGATTACTTATCATAGGACGATTCGTGAAGTTCTTCGTTTCTGGGCGTTGGATCTGGACGCAGCTCAACACGCACCTATTTATCCACAGAATCAAATTTTATAATTCCCTAGGCTTTAAAAACGAACGATAATTAATTTCAAGTAATTATCGTTCGTTTTTCTGCTGTTTCTACATTGTTTTGTCTAAGCCTCTTTAATATTATTTATCCCGCATATAACTGGCAGTAAGATCCCACTTCAAGCAATAAAGAGAACTTATTATTGGGGAGTGGGGATCAACTGCCAGTAAATATCCGATTGGTTCTAGGGCCTTTAGGTTATACCTTTGTGGTACTACCAATTCGTGGGATAAACAAACTCCCCACGGATTGAAGTTTCACTTTATGAAAATGTTATATTTATTAGTAGGGAAAGGACAAACACTATCTATTTTCATGATTTGCCTCTCTCTCTCGTACTGGGAAATAAGTTGTTGGAAGGGTTATTAAAATGATACTAATGATAAATGGAGCATTTGGAGTTGGAAAAACGTGTGTAGCAAATGAACTAATTAAGATAATGGACAATAGTATGATTTTTGATCCCGAAGAAGTCGGGTTTATGCTGCGGAATATTCTTCGGCAAAACATCAAGCAAGTTGAATCTACAACGGGGGATTTTCAAGAATTTCATTTGTGGAAGGTGTTAACAGTTGAAACTGCTAAGCTACTCGTTGCTACTTATCAGAAAACGCTTGTTGTACCAATGACAATAAGAGAGCCTGAATATTTTCGATATATCTTTAACGGATTTAAAATGATTGACGAGCAGACTATACATTTTTGTTTAACAGCTAAAGAAGAAACAATTTTTAATCGGTTAAGAAAAAGAGGAGAGGCTGAAGGTAACTGGTGTTTTCGGCAAACGAAAAAGTGTATAGAGTCTTTTCAGGAGAATGATTTTTCAATTTATATAGATACAGAGCATACTGCAATAGATAAGGTTGCACAAGTAATAAAAAAACAGATAGATCATTCGACTTTATTAGATGAAAATGGATTGTAATGATAAATGTAATTCCGTTTTTTACCAATTATTTATCCCGTATATAACTGGCAGTTAGCCCCCACTTCAAGCAATGAAGAGAACTTATTTTTGGGGAGTGGGTATCAACTGCCAGTAAATGTCCGATTGGTTCTAGGGCCTTTAGGTTATACCTTTGTGATACTTACCAAATTCGTGGGATAAACAAACTCCCCACGGATTGAAGTTTCACTTTATCCCATTGTATACGGTATGATAGATGAGTAAAAGGATGGGGGAATAATGATGATAAAGCACTTACAAGATACAGTAACGTTAAATAATGGTGTGGAAATGCCTGGGTTTGGATTAGGTGTATATAAAGTGCAAGATGGACGAACGGTTAAAGAAGCTGTTAAGATTGCAATAAAACATGGTTATAGAAGTATAGACACAGCTTCGTTTTATGACAATGAGACTGGTGTTGGTGAAGCAATTAGAGAATCTGGAGTAGCTCGTAAAGAACTATTTATTACGACAAAGGTTTGGAATGACCAACAAGGTTATGAGCGCACAATGCAGGCTTTTGAAGATAGTATGGAAAAATTAGGATTGGAATACCTTGATCTGTATCTCATTCATTGGCCAGTGAAAGGATTATATAAAGAAACATGGAGGGCAATGGAAAAGCTCTACAAAGATGGTAGGGTTCGTGCAATTGGTGTAAGTAATTTTCATCAGCATCATTTGGAAGATTTGATGAGAGGAAGTACCGTAAAGCCAGTAATTGATCAGGTGGAATATCATCCACACTTGACACAACAAGAATTACATCATTACTGTAAGAGCAAGAGTATTCAACTTGAAGCATGGTCACCATTAAAAAGAGGTGGACTAATAGAGGATGCGACATTGACAGAAATTGGTGAAAAATATGGAAAGAGTACGGCTCAGATTATTTTACGGTGGGATCTTCAAAACGATGTTATAACTATCCCTAAATCTACAAAAGAAGAGCGAATTATTGAGAATGCGGCAATATTCGATTTTTCGTTAACGGAAGGTGAAATGAAGCAAATAAGTAGTTTAAATAAAAACGAACGAAGCGGCTCTAATCCTGATAGCTATGATGCATAATAATAGGAACAACCTCTTGATTCATCGTTTCAAGAGGTTTTTTAATTATTCCTAGATAGATTAAAGCTATCTCAATCCGATCTTGTTAGATCAATTAAAGAAATAGTCCGTTCCAACGCGCAGTACCATTTATTTATAATATCCAGAAAAGTCCTCCAACCACTATAAATAAAAGGAGCTTCATACATAAAAGATTTGCAACCAACTTAATCAACCATAAGCAATAGAATCTTATCTCCCCTATCTAGAATATGTCTGATCGAAAATAAATCCCCATGTACGCAAAAAGAAAAAAGAATCTGTTACTGATGTGCATCCGTCTGTTGTGATAATCACTCGCATACAGGTTTTTCGGATTTTCACAAAACGACTTGAATGACGACATTGAATCATCATAATTAAAAAAATTCATTGAACTATTTGATAATTAGTCATATAATAATTCGAAAGAAAGGTGGGGAATCCATTGGAAAAAGATTTACGCATTAAAAGCCACGTGTTTAGTGAGGGAGCAATGAAGGCTCCAAATCGTGCTATGCTAAGGGCTGTGGGATTATCAGATGAAGATTTTCAAAAGCCAATGATCGGTGTAGCCAGTACATGGAGTGAGGTCACCCCGTGTAACATACATATAGATGATCTGGCTGTACAGGCCAAGAAAGGAGCACGTGAAGCAGGCGGTGTTCCTTTAATTTTTAATACAATTACGGTTTCAGATGGAATCTCCATGGGGACACAAGGGATGAGATATTCATTGCCAAGTCGTGATTTGATTGGTGATTCAATAGAAACAGTAGTTGGCGCAGAGAATTTAGATGGATTGGTTGCTATTGGAGCTTGTGATAAGAACATTCCGGGTTGTATGATTGCCATAGCAAATGCAGGAGTACCAGCAGTTTTTGTGTATGGTGGAACCATTGCTCCCGGTTCTGTGAATGGTAAAGATATTGATATCGTTTCAGTATTTGAAGGTGTTGGCAGGCATAACAATGGTGATATTGATGATACGGAATTGCGTTCCATTGAATGTCATGCCTGCCCAGGAGCTGGTGCGTGTGGAGGGATGTATACAGCAAATACAATGGCTTCAGCAATGGAAGCTATTGGTATGAGCTTGCCCGGTAGTTCGTCTAATCCTGCCGAATCCGCCGAAAAAGCAAAAGACTGCAAAGAAGCTGGTAAAGCTGTCTATCATTTGCTTGAAAAAGAAATATTTCCAAAGGATATTATGACGAAAAAAGCATTTGAAAATGCTATAACGGTTGTGATGGCTTTGGGAGGTTCTACAAATGCGATATTACATCTATTAGCTATTGCACATGCTATCGAAGTAGATTTAACAATTGATGATTTTAATCGTATTCAAGAAAAAACTCCTCATTTGGCAGATCTAAAGCCTAGTGGTAAATATGTTATGCAGGATCTTCATCGGGTAGGAGGTGTACAGGCTGTTATGAAGCTACTTTATGAAGCTGGTTATCTCCATGGAGACTGCTTAACAGTAACTGGAAAAACGATTGCTGAGAATTTAGCTGACACACCTTCATTAACAGAAGGGCAGGATGTTATTATGCCTATTAATAAGCCAAAACGTGAAGATGGTCCATTAATTGTATTAAAAGGTAATCTAGCTCCACGCGGTGGTGTTGCGAAGGTATCTGGTGTGAAAGTAAAGCGGCATAGTGGTCCTGCAAGAGTATTTAATACTGAAAAAGAAGCAACAGCAGCGGTAATGAGTAATCAAATTAATGAAGGGGATGTACTTGTTATTCGTTACGTTGGTCCAAAGGGTGGCCCAGGCATGCCAGAAATGCTATCAATCTCTGCAATTTTAGTAGGAAAAGGTTTGGGCGAAAAGGTAGCTTTACTAACAGATGGGAGATTTTCTGGAGGAACACATGGGCTAGTGGTAGGACATATCGCACCAGAAGCGCAAGATGGGGGGCCAATTGCCTTCTTAGCAGAGGGCGATATGGTAACAATAGATTCTGAGAAAAAGGAGATTTCATTTAAGGTTACAGAGAGCGAATTGGAGGCAAGAAAGAAAGAGTGGTTAGCACCCCCATTGTATAAAAAGGGTGTGTTAGGTAAATATGCACATAATGTCTCTTGCTCCTCGCTTGGTGCCGTAACGGACTATTTAACGGAGTAGCAAGACATGAAGCATAAAGTGGATAGGATTAGCGTAAACACTTGCCTGTATAGACAAACAATAGATTTTTTGAAATCTAACAAAGTTTACAGCAGAAAAAGGCTTCGACAAACGTAATTAAGAGGCAAAAAGCGAACAATGATTAGATAGGAACAATTATTGTTCGTCCCCCCTCTTCATTTTAACTAAAATTCTGTCATAACCCAACGTATCGAGATGCTCTTTAGTTTTCTACAAGCTTTTTGATCTATCACCTGAATACGATATTACACACTTTCCTCGAGACTTCCTCATGGAAAAAACTTCTACAAATATGAATCATTCGATGTTCTGTAAAAATGTGAATAACCTATCAATATATTAGTTAATATAGATTTGGAAAAAAAGCAATTTAAGGCAAATTAATACATTCTGATATATTAATTTAGATTTATGAAAATAAAAAGTTAATTTTTAGGCGTATTATGCAATATATTAGAATGTAATCATTTTGTAACATTTCAGAGAAAACAGAAGTGAAAGGTTTGTAAGCGTATACAAGAAAATTCACTAATCAAAAATATCAAAAAACTTTAAAATATCTGTTGACTCTTTGTTTAAAACGGTATATTATTAACGGCAATATTAACTTATAAAAATTTCAAACCTAACAAACACGATAAATAAAGGGGCAGCCAAAAATAAAATATTGTTAACACTATGACGGGAAAAAAGGAATATAACCTGTGTATTCACAGAGATCCAGGGTTGCTGCGAGCCTGGAAGTACACTATATTCTGACATCATCTCTGAGTGCCGGACTGAACGGGGTTACTTAATAGGCCGGCCAGGTGCAATATCTGTACCTGTTATCTAAGGGGTCCAATATATTGGTCCCCATGAGTTGGTATTCGCAAGAGTACTAAGAATCTGGGTGGTACCGTGAAAAGAAGACGCTTTTCTCCCCATATAATCTGTAAACATGTATGCAGTTATGGGGATTCAAGGCGTCTTTTTTTATTCCGCAATAACTGGCAATAAGCCCCCCAATTCAAGCAATAAAGTGAAGACAATATGGATAAGAGGGGGAATAACTGCCAGTAAATATCCGATTGGTTCAAGGGCCTTCAGTTCATACCCTTGTGTACTAACAATCAGTGGATGATAAACAAACCCCCTACTGATTGAAGTTTCACTTTATTAGATTTGTTTAAGTAGGTTAAAAGGCAATAAGAATACCTTGGCCAGTATGGATGGGCAGGATTTCTTTATAAATTAGTTATTAAAAGGAGGCATGCAGCAGTGAAAGTTCAGGCAAAGCATGATGTGGGAAGTACAAAAAAAACATTAACGGGTGCTGATGTGTTAATTCATGCATTAGTCGATGCTGGAGTAGATACGATTTTTGGTTATCCTGGTGGAGCTGTGTTACCTATCTACGATGCTATCTATCGGAGCGAAGCAAGTTTTGAACATGTACTTTCCCGGCATGAGCAAGGATCGATTCATGCAGCCGAAGGGTATGCACGAGTTACGGGTAAGCCAGGGGTAGTAATAGCTACATCGGGACCAGGCGCAACGAATTTAATAACTGGAATTACGGATGCAATGATGGATTCTTTGCCAATTGTTATTTTCACTGGTCAAGTGGCAAGTAATGTTATTGGTACAGATGCATTTCAAGAAGCAGACGTAATGGGAATTACAACTCCTATTACGAAGTACAATTATCAAGTTAAAGAACTATCAGAGCTGCCAAAGGTTGTGAAGGAAGCATTTCATATAGCATCTACAGGTAGGCCTGGCCCTGTTGTTGTCGACATACCAAAAGATGTTTCGGCAGAGCTTTCATCGGCTGTACATGAGGCAACATTTGAACTACCAGGTTACCAACCAAATAAAACGCCAAATCCATTGCAGATTATTAAACTTGCCGATGCATTGAGTCGTGCTAAGCGGCCACTTGTTTTAGCCGGTGCTGGTATCCTCTTTGCTGAAGCTACAGAGGAATTAAAGGAATTAGTGGAAAGGTATCAGCTTCCAGTTATTAATACGTTACTTGGGCTAGGAGGGTTTCCAGGTTCACATGAACTGTTCTTAGGAATGGGTGGGATGCATGGGACCTATGCAGCAAATATGGGAATGTACGAATGTGACTTATTAATAAATATTGGTGCTCGGTTCGATGACCGCTTAACAGGAAACTTAGAGCACTTTGCTCCAAAAGCTAGAATAGCTCATATTGATATCGATCCAGCCGAAATTGGGAAGAATGTGCAGACAGAAATACCGGTGGTAGCTGATGCAAAAGAAGCGTTGCAGGCATTGTTGCTTCGTTCAATTACTTTTCCTGATCATCAAGATTGGAAAGTAAAACTAACACGTTATAAACAGGACTATCCGCTTTGGTATGAGCGGTCGGATAAAGAAATATCACCACAATGGCTGCTAGAAACGGTTCATCGTTTAACTCAAGGAGAAGCCATCGTAACCACAGATGTAGGGCAGCATCAAATGTGGGCGGCTCAATATTATTCGTTTGAAAAACCGAATCGTTGGGTAACATCTGGAGGACTTGGCACGATGGGATTCGGGTTCCCTGCCGCGATTGGTGCACAGTTGGGGGAACCAAATCAATTAGTGGTTTCTATTGTAGGTGATGGTGGCTTTCAAATGACTGCTCAGGAATTAGCAGTTGTAAAAGAGCGGAAATTACCAATCAAAATAATAATTGTAAATAATCAAGCACTAGGAATGGTAAGACAATGGCAAGAAAGCTTTTATGAGGAAAGGTATTCTGAATCATTGTTTATGGAGAATCCCGATTTTATAAAGTTTGCTGAGAGTTATGGAATTCATGGGATGAGTGTTGATAAAGAAACAGAAGTCATAGACGTATTAAAAAAGGCTTTCTCTTTTAATGGCCCAGTACTAGTAGATTGTCGAGTAGTGCAGCAGGAGTGTGTATATCCTATGATCGCACCAGGAAAAGGAATTCATGAAATGATTGGGGTGAGCAAATGAGGCGTATTATCATTGCAACAGTACAAAATCGAGGTGGCGTACTGAATCGAATAACAGGTATGCTTCATAAGCGACAATTCAATATCGAAAGTATTTCTGTAGGCAGCTCAGAAACAGAAGGAATTTCAAAAATGACCTTTGTTGTTGACGTAAAAGACCATCAAAAGCTTGAACAGCTAACGAAACAATTGAATAAACAAATCGATGTATTAAAAGTTTCCGATATAACGGAGAGGGCCATCGTTGCTAGAGAATTAGCCCTGATAAAGGTTGGTGGAAGTGGTCAACTCCGCGCGGAGGTCCAAGGTATTATTACACCATTCCGTGCTTCTGTCATTGACGTAAGTAAAGATAGTCTAACAATTCAAGTTACCGGAAGACCGGATAAGGTAGAAGCATTAATCGCACTGCTTCGACCATATGGAATTAAGGAACTAACAAAAACTGGTGTAACTGCCTTCTTAAGAGGGCAACAGCCCTCGCAAGTTGCTGAAATAAATTCATTTACTATTTAATTTGAGGAGGAAATGAAAATGTCAAAAGTGCTTTATGAAAAAGATGTAAAAACAGAGGTTTTGAAGGAGAAAAAAATTGCCATAATTGGGTATGGGTCACAAGGTCATGCTCACGCTCTTAATCTACGAGAGAGTGGATATGAAGTAGTCGTTGGCTTGCGTCCTGGGAACTCACAGGTTAAGGCTGAAAAAGATGGGTTTACTGTACTTTCTGTTGCAGAAGCTGTTAAACAATCTGATGTTGTCATGATTTTACTTCCTGATGAGTTGCAAACCGCTGTATATAAAGAAAGCATAGAAGAAAACTTAGAGGCTGGTAATGCAATAGCATTCGCGCATGGTTTTAATATTCATTTTAATCAGATCGTTCCTCCGTCTAATGTGGATGTATTTCTAGTAGCACCAAAGGGTCCAGGGCATTTGGTACGTCGTACGTATGAGGAAGGAGCAGGAGTACCTGCATTATACGGTGTTTTTCAAGATGTATCAGGGGAAGCCACTGAATTAGCACTTGCTTATGCACAGGGGATTGGAGCAGCGAGAGCAGGGATTTTGGAAACATCGTTCCAAGAAGAAACAGAAACAGATCTTTTCGGTGAGCAGGCTGTGTTATGTGGTGGACTGACAAGTCTTGTAAAAGCAGGGTTTGAAACATTAACGGAAGCTGGTTATCAGCCAGAAGTAGCTTATTTTGAATGCTTACATGAAATGAAGCTTATCGTTGATCTTCTTTATGAAGGTGGATTAGAAAATATGCGTTATTCTATTTCAGATACTGCACAATGGGGTGACTTCGTTTCTGGACCAAGAATTATTAATGATGAGACAAAGCAACGTATGAAAGAAATTTTATCAGAAGTACAATCTGGAGCGTTTGCCAAAGGCTGGATCTCGGAGAATCAAGCAAATCGTCCACAATTTACAGCAATAAACGCTAAAGAAAATCAGCATCCAATAGAAAAAGTAGGGAAGGAGTTACGAGAGTTAATGCCTTTTGTTAAACAGCCATTGCAAACCGACCAAAAGAAACAAAAGGATGTGAAGGTTCATGTCACAAATTAAAATTTTCGATACGACATTGAGAGATGGAGAACAATCACCGGGTGTCAATCTAAATCAACTTGAAAAGCTGGAAATTGCAAAGCAGTTAGAACGATTTGGTGTAGATCGAATGGAGGCTGGTTTTCCCGCCTCTTCCAAAGGAGATTTTCAAGCTGTTAAGGCAATTGCCGATACCATCAAGCATACGTCCGTAACAGGCTTAGCTAGAACTGTGCAGTCGGATATTGATATCGCTTGGGAGGCATTAAAAGGTGCGGATGAACCATGTCTGCATATCTTTCTTGCTACTTCACCAATTCATATGACATACAAATTAAAGAAAACGCCAGATGATGTAATTGAAACAGCGGTAAATATGGTCTCCTATGCAAGGAAGAAGTTTCCACAAGTAGAATGGTCAGCTGAGGATGCATCCCGATCAGATTGGAGCTTTTTGGCTCAGATAATCGAAAGGGTGATTGATGCGGGAGCAACCGTAATTAACTTACCAGATACAGTTGGTTATACGACACCGAAAGAATATGGCAGCATGTTTCAATTTATCCGTTCTTCTGTGCCTAATATCGACCGAGTAACATTATCCTGTCACTGTCATAATGACCTCGGTATGGCAGTTGCTAACTCAATTGCTGCTGTCGAAAATGGTGCAACACAGGTGGAAGGCACGATTAATGGGATCGGTGAGCGAGCAGGAAATGCATCTCTGGAAGAAATTGCTGTAGCATTGAAGATTCGCTCAGACTATTATCCGTATGCTACGAATCTAAATTTACAAGAGATTAAGCGTACTAGTGATATGGTTGCTAAGCTAACGGGAATGTATATTCAAGCGAATAAAGCGGTTGTAGGAAGGAATGCGTTCGCACATGAATCAGGTATTCATCAAGATGGTGTTTTAAAACACGCATCCACCTATGAAATTATTACACCTGAGCTCGTAGGTGTTAATGCTAACACGCTATTTTTAGGGAAACATTCTGGTCGCCATGCTTTTAAGGATAAAATCAAAGAGCTTGGAATAAATGTATCTGAAGAAAATATTAAAAAGGCGTTTGATTTATTTAAACAGCTTACTGATCACAAAAAAGAAGTCACGGATGATGATATTTTTACCATTGTCACAGAAGTGCAAACAGACACAGCATCAGTCGATAAATACCAGCTAAAATTATTTCAATTACAATATGGCTCCAATAATATCCCAACAGCTGCTGTTGAGTTAATAACCCCTACAGGCAAAACGGTTAAAACAGCATGTACTGGTCAGGGGAGTGTGGAAGCTTTATATAAAACATTAGACACGTTAACAGAAGAAAATACGAGATTAATTGATTATCAGCTAAATTCTGTAGGTGGAGGAAAGGATGCATTAGCAGAATCACGGGTACAGTTACTTGTGAATGGAGAAACGGTTAACGGCAGAGGTTCTGCACAGGATGTAATGGAAGCATCGGTGCAAGCATACTTGAATGCGGTCAATCGATTTATCATCCAGCATCAAAATTCCAATAAAGCAGAGGTAGTAAAATAAATTTTTAAACAGGAAGGAGGCGTAATGATGAAGAGACATATTGTTATGTTACCTGGTGATGGAATTGGTAAAGAAATAATGGGATCTGCAAAAATCGTCTTGCAAACCATTGCAACAGAGTTCGGTCATCAGTTTACTTTTGCAGAGCATGCCATTGGCGGTAGTGCAATTGACCAATTTCAGACACCATTACCAGACACAACGGTAAAAGCTTGTGAGGAAGCGGATGCCATTTTATTAGGAGCTGTTGGTGGTGAAAAGTGGGATTCATTACCTGGAGATCAACGACCTGAAAAAGGACTATTAGGAATACGTAAAGCACTAGGCTTATTTGCCAATCTAAGACCTATAAAGGGGTTTTTACCATTACTTCATGCTTCTCCATTAAAGGAGGAGGTAATAAAGGGTAGTGATATTCTAATCATTCGAGAATTAACGGGTGGACTTTATTTTGGTGAGCCAAAGGGACGAATCGAAAAAGGGAATGCTGTGGTAGATACGTTATATTATCACCGAACTGAGATGGAACGGATTATTGATAAAGCTTTTCAAAGTGCACAGCATAGGAACAAAAAATTGACATCTGTCGATAAAGCCAATGTTCTAGAGTCAAGTCGTTTTTGGCGAGAAATCGTTGAAGCAAAACGTAAAGAATATCCAGATGTCGCGGTTGAGCATTTATTAGTTGATGCAGCAGCAATGAAATTAATCACCCAACCGAATCAATTTGATGTGATAGTCACAGAAAACCTATTTGGTGATATTCTTAGTGACGAAGCTTCTGTGCTAACTGGTTCTTTAGGGATGCTACCATCAGCGAGTATTCGTACGGATGGTATTGGACTTTATGAGCCAGTTCATGGATCAGCGCCAGACATTGCTGGTAAAGGAATTGCCAACCCATTAGGAATGATTTTATCTGCGGCCCTTATGCTACGCCATTCGTTTGACATGCACGAAGAGCCAGATGAAATTGAAAGAGCTGTACAGACTAGTCTAGATCAAGGGTATTATACAGCTGATTTGGCCATTGAGGATGGGATAGTAGTTAGCACAAAGGAAATGACTGATATCGTGATTGGAAACCTGTCTACGAATAGTGTTTCTAATTGTATTTGTAATTCCTATGCCTGAGATGGAGGTGTAAAATGATGGGCCGGTCAAAAACAATTATTGAAAAAATTTGGGAAAAACATGTGGTTTATCAAGAGCAAGAAAAACCAGATCTTCTTTATATCGACTTGCATTTAATTCATGAAGTGACTTCTCCACAGGCTTTTGAAGGTCTGCGGATAAACAAACGAAAGGTACGAAGACCTGACTTGACTTTTGCAACGATGGATCATAATGTACCGACGAGAAATCGAGATGTAATAAAAGATGAGATATCCCGTAAACAGATGGAAACATTAAAGGAAAATTGTCAGGAAAATAATATTCCATTAGCAGATATGTTTCATCCAGATCAAGGTATAGTCCATGTTATTGGACCTGAACTAGGTCTAACGCAGCCTGGTAAAACCATTGTCTGTGGTGATAGTCATACTTCTACACACGGTGCTTTTGGGGCGTTAGCTTTTGGAATTGGAACAAGTGAAGTAGAGCATGTTTTAGCAACACAAACGATTTGGCAAGAACGTCCAAAAACGTTAAATGTGCATGTAGAAGGTGATCTTGGTGCAGGAGTAACAGCAAAGGATTTAATTCTTGCAATTATTGCGAAATTTGGTGTTCGTTTTGGTACTGGATACGTGATGGAGTATACAGGCGAAGCAATTCGTAACCTTTCTATGGAAGGAAGAATGACAGTATGTAATATGTCAATTGAAGCAGGTGCAAGGGCTGGCTTGATCAGTCCTGATGAAACTACAGTTGAATTTTTACGAGGAAGGGTTCATGTACCGAAGGATGAAGCCTTCACAACTATAGCTCAGGACTGGTTAGCTTTAGCAACAGATGATGGAGCGGTTTATGACAAGACAGTAACAATCCGCGGTGACGAAGTGGAGCCGCAGGTAACTTGGGGAACGAATCCAGGAATGTGTGTACCGGTTAGTGGAACAACTCCAAATTTGAATGACGTGGAATATAAGCAAGATGTTGAACGTGCCCTACATTACATGGGATTAAACGAAAATCAACCAATTTCCTCTATTCATATTGATCATGTATTTATCGGTTCTTGTACAAATTCGCGCTTAAGTGATTTGCGAAGGGCTGCGGAAATTGTTAAAGGAAAACATGTTCACGCTAATGTTAGAGCTATTGTTGTGCCAGGTTCATTTAGCATAAAGAGGCAGGCAGAACAGGAAGGATTAGATAAAATCTTTCAGGATGCTGGATTTGAATGGCGAGAAGCTGGATGTAGCATGTGCCTTGCGATGAATGATGATATCGTTCCTCCGGAGGGGAGATGTGCCTCTACATCAAATCGTAATTTTGAAGGAAGACAGGGAAATGGTGCACGTACACATCTTGTAAGTCCAGAAATGGCAGCGGCAGCAGCTATTGAAGGACATTTTGTAGACGTTCGCAATTATGCAGGTGTGGCGTTGTAAGGAGGGAAAAAGTTGAAAGCGATCAAAAACCATACAGGACTTGCGTATCCATTGAATCGAACAAATATTGATACTGATCAAATTATTCCAAAGCAGTTTTTAAAACGAATTGAGCGCACAGGATTCGGTCAGTTTTTATTCTATCATTGGCGATTTGATGACGAAGGAAATAAACGCCAAGACTTTAGTCTTAATAAGGAGCGTTATCAACATGCATCGATTTTAGTGGCAGGAGAAAATTTTGGTTGTGGATCTTCTAGAGAGCACGCTCCATGGGCATTGCTAGACTATGGTTTTCGAGTAATTATCGCTCCAAGCTTTGCAGATATATTTTATAATAATGCTTTAAAGAACGGAATTATCTTAATTAAGATAGAAGAAGAGCAGGTAAAGCAATGGCTTGAAGAAGCAGACATTGGGAATCTATCGTTATCAATAGATTTGGAAGATCAAAAAATATTTGAGGGAAATAAGGAATATCATTTCCAGATACCCGCATATCATAAGGAGAAACTATTAAATGGTTGGGATGATATCGCCTTAACGCTTCTGCATGAAGAAAAGATTGAAATCTATGAGAATAGCAATAATTGATCATACAACGAGCAAACATACAAGGAGAGTGAAGGAATTGGGAATTGCTTAACAGGTGAAAAGGTTCACACCGCCATGCAGCGACTGACTCCAATCGTGCATCGGACACCACTATTAACTTCGCAAACAACAAATAATTTCGTTGGTAAACATGTCTATTTCAAGATGGAGAATCAACAGAAAACGGGCGCCTTTAAGTTTAGAGGAGCTACGTTTAAGTTGATGCAACTGACAAAGGAACAATTAAAAAGAGGAGTTATTACTGCGTCAGCAGGGAATCACGCGCAAGGCGTTGCGTATGCAGCGGCTAAACTTGGAACGAAGGCTACCATTTACATGGCGGAGAAAACACCTTTAGCCAAAGTTAATGCAACACGCAACTATGGTGCTCAAGTGGTTCTAACGGGAGAAACCTTTCAGGAGGCATATGAAGCTTCATTAAAAAAACAAATCCAGACTGGGTCGGTTTATATTCATCCTTTTGATGATTATGATGTAATGGCAGGTCAAGGAACTATCGCCATGGAAATGCTCAGGCAAGAAGATCGAATGGATACCATTCTTGTACCAGTCGGCGGTGGAGGCTTAATAAGTGGAATAGCAATCGCTGCTAAGTATGTGAATCGCAATATCAAAATTATTGGGGTGCAAGCTAGCGGGGCAGCTGCCATATATGATAGTTTTCATTCAGATCGAATACAAAATTTAAAATCGGTGGATACCATTGCAGAGGGAATTGCTGTGAAAAAGCCTGGTAAACGAACCTTGCCACTTATTAAGAAGTATGTTGATGATCTTGTGACTGTTTCGGACGAAGAAATTGCTGCAGCAATTGTCTATATGCTTGAGCGTAACAAGACGTTAATGGAAGGAGCGGGAGCAGCAACATTAGCAGCATTGTTTGCCCATAATAATCAAATCAAATCACGACACTGTGGGCTAATTGTTAGTGGTGGGAATATGGATATTGGTGCAATGGCCAACATTCAGCAGCTGGCCAATCGTTTACACCATCCGGTATTAGTAAATTCTTAATTATAAATCGTTGGGTGAGGTAGATATATTCTGGGATTTTTTCCTTGTTCGAAAAAAATCCGCGGCAAAAGTACGAGCTGAAGATCCCGCAGGAAAGCGAAGCATTTTGACTAAGCGATGAATGAACTATCTATCTCTAAAACAAAAACCCAAACTTTATCTAAATGATTTCAGATAAGGTTTGGGTTTTTTATCTTAGTCTAGGAAATGATAAAATTTGCCCATGTGAATAAATAGACGCGTGTTGAGCCGCGTCGTCCAGCACAAGCACCCAGAAACGAGGCGACTTCATAAATCGCTCTAATCTAAGTCATCATCGGCTCGCAAGCTCACCATGATTCCTTTATGTTCGTTGACTCGCTCCAGTCACACGTTTCAAATCGGGCGCTTGCACTTTTGTTCCTAAAGATTCTTTTGTCCTAGCCTCAAGCTTTTTCAGGGTTATACGAAAAATTGATGTAGTGGTTAAGCTCAATAAGTAAGTGTTTCTTTTGCTGTAATTTCTTTTATCCCACCTATAAATGGCAGTAAGACCTCCATTTCAAGCAGTAAAGTGAAACGAATGTTGGTAGTAGGAGGATAGCTGCCAGTATATGTTCGATTGGTTCAAAGGCCTTTAGGTCATCCTCTTGTGGTATTAACCATCCGTGGAGATAATCAAAACCCTCAACCGATTGAAGTTTCACTTTATCGTTACATGTTACATTTTATACGATGTCTTTTTTGATAGAAACATGTAATCCCTGTAATTTAAATAGAAGCTGGCCATCGAGACGTTTTGACAACCTGAAGATTTATCATGATTCCTTTATTGAAGGTATCGTTAAAGCTTTTGACCATAATACTTATCCAAAGAAAAGCCTCTACCTAAAATCTCCGATGCATTAATAAAGATGACAAAGGAATCCGGTTCGTCTCTTTGTAAAATTTTCTTTAAATGAAAGGCTTCTTGTTGTTCAGCTACACAAAGTATCATTGTTTTATCGCTATGTGAATACCCTCCAACTGAACGAACCTTTGTCAACCCACGATCAATTTCGTCACGGATTAGTGACTGAATATGTTGCTCTTTTTCCGTAATAATTAATATTAGTTTGGTAGCTGAAGTTTGTAGCTGCACAATATCGATCGTTTTGCTTGTAATGTAAATACACATGAGCGCAAATAGGGTTAATTCTAGGTTAAATACAATAATGGATGAGATAACAACAAAACCGTCAACAATGAGTTGTGAATAACCGCTTGATAGGCCTGTGAATTTCTTTACAATTTGAGCAATTGCTGCTGTACCCCCAGTAGAACCATTACCTTTATAAACAATGCCTAGACCTATTCCGAGAATAATTCCTCCATAGATAGCTCCTAGAATTGGGTTTGTTATCGTATACGGAATATTTGCACTTGCCCATATTATAAACGGTACCCAAAATGTTCCTACTAATGTCTTCCAACTGAAATCTTTTCCAAGTGTTAGCCAGCCGATAATAAAGATAGGGATATTTATTAGAAGCTGCGTATAAGCTGGGCTTAAGGAATACATTTCAAAGAGAATTGTGCTAATCCCAGAAATACCACCTGCAGCTAACTTTGAGGGTAGCAAAAATAAATTATAGGATAGAGCAACAAGTGTAGCTCCAAAAATAATTTGCGCATAAGATAATACGGTTTTATTTATGTGTTTTGTAATTCCTGACATAACAAAAGATCCTTTCCTGATAGCCTAGTAACGGATTTATTCTATCATGAAGGATCTATACTGTCGAACTTTGACATAGAAAATAGTCTGTTAAGTATTTATCACACCTTTAATTGGCGGTAATACCAACCAATTCAAGCAATAAAGTGAAAGTACTATTGGTAAGTGGGAGATTAACTGCCAGTAAAGTCCAATTGGTTCAAAGGCCTTTAGGTCATCCCTTTGTAGTACTAACCATCCGTGGGGATAAACAAAACCCTCAAACTTATTGAAGCTTTCGCTTTATAGGAGTACTCTCACGTTGGAAATTTCTTTTACATATTTAACAAAGTTTTAATTATTTTTCACCCCTGGTAAAAGTGGATATACACGTTTAGAACAAACATGGCTTCTCACGGAGTTTCGCTATTGCTTTTCCAGCAGGGCGAGGAAGACCGCTCTGCTAGACATGGCACGAAGAAAATGCCTAGATCATTTTTGAGAAGGCTTCCTGCTTCTCTACTGTTCTTTAGCGATTCCCAGTCTTTGACGGAATTCGGGTATACTTTCATCGCCCGTTCGTAAATCTAAACTCCTGCAAGCTCACGATAAAAAGCAGTGGAATAATAACTATTATTGCATAACCGCGGACCTTCTTGTCTGAATATGTTCGATGACATTATCTGTGAAATCAGCCGTTACTTTGGATAAAAATGGTCTTAAGCAAGAGTTAATCATCGAACCAGCAATGCCCTTAGCTGTTATAGAGAGTGAACCTGTCATTTTCGTTTGATTTTCTGCTAGTTTATGGGCTTGAAAATAGCCGCTTCCTTTGACATGGTTGTTCGTACTAGCTAAAGTGAATGCTATTTTATTCGGACTTTGCCATTCCGTGACGGATAATGATAATCGAACACTTTTTTCCATAAAGCCAATATCTCCTTTGCATATCCAAATCGATTGTTTAGCATTTATCATCGTATGTTGCTGATATCCTGGAACGAGGCTAGCCCAATTATTGATATCGTTAACAAAGTCCCATATTTCTTCAATAGGAATATCTACCTTTCGTTCACAAATACTGCTTGGCAAAGCAACATTACCTCCCCATAAACCTAAAGTGATGATACACCCTTTCAAGTATATGCAATAACTCCTTAATTAGAATAAAAGCTTCCATTTTAGTGAATCCAAATATTCGTATTACAGATCACCTGATATTTTGCTTGCTATTTAACGACCAACGTTTCTTTCCTCTGTCTACGATAAGCGGATGGTGTTTGATTTGTAGCCCGTTTAAATGCTTGTGTGAAAAACGATTGAGAAGAGAAGCCGGTGAATTCAGCAATATTACCAATGTGATAGTCTGTTGTATCTAATAGTATTTTTGCTTCTCGTATTCGTACTTGATTTAGATATTCAATTGGTGATATTCCCATATCTTTTTTAAATGTATGTGCCAAATAATATTTATTGATATGTCCGATTTCTGCCAATGTATCAAGGGTGATTGGTTCTCTGTAATTCTGATTTATATAGTACATAATAAATGCGGCGGCTTTGTTGATATTTTTGGGTTCTGTTTTTTGAATTTCTAACATTTTGCCTCTTCGAAGCTTTACCATCAAGATTTCAATGATATTTTGGCAGATAACTTCATACTCTTCATTCCCTTGCTGCACTTCGTTCAGTAAACTATGCAGGTAGAAGAGAATATTCTCACGATCGCCCTGATAAGTATATAAGCCCATTTGCGAACTATTTTCTTTAACATGAGCAAAGGTTAGTCCTTCAATTCCTAGAGCAATATATTCAAGTGAGTCGTACAGATTGGATTTTTCGGTATGTTCAACATTTGGATTTATTATTACTAAATCATTTTCTTTAACTGGAATTTCATGATTGGAAAGCAGAAATGATCCTTTACCTTTAACGATATAAAATAATTCTGTAAAGTGATGGGTGTGCTTTGTACTATGCCAGCCTCGGTCGTATTCTGAATGTGTGATATAAAGTAATTTAAATGGCACATTTCTTGTAGCAAATTCCTTCACTTTATAAACTTCGTAGGACATTGCTCCACCCCTTACTATTATTTGAAATTTCTATTAATTATTAATTTTATAGGAGTAAAGCTTAAAAAGCAATATTTATAAAAAAGTCAACAAGATGTTGATTGTGTAAGCGTTTTAATATAGGTACGATAAAGATATATTATTATTAAATAAGGGGGTTTACGTATCGTGAAAAACAAGAAATCGATAATATTAATCTCTTTTCTATTTGTAGGACTTATCTTAGCGGCTTGCTCAGGAGGAGAGGATGTTAATTCAAAGGAATCAGAGGAGAGTGGAGGTGGCAAAGAAACAACCTTACATGTTGCTGCCTTAGAGTCAGCTTATGGAACTGAAATGTGGGACCAGATTGCTGAATCGTATGAGGCAGCTAATAAAAATATTAATATTGAATTAACAATTGAAAAGAATCTAGAGGAAGTAATTCGACCTAATATGCAGGCAGGTGAGTATCCAGACGTATTATTACTGGCTACCAATAGACCAGAGGCATTGACGGAAACATTAATTAAAGAAAATGGTCTAGAAAATATAAGCGATGTATTGAATATGAACATACCAACCGAAAAAGTGACAGTTAATAAAAAACTTTTAGATGGATTTACCGATACGCTTGCAACTAATCCATATGCTAATGGTGAGACCTATCTAGCTCCAATGTTCTATAGTCCAACTGGATTATTCTTTAATGCTGGACTATTTGAAGAAAAAGGCTGGAAAGTTCCTGAAACATGGGATGAAATGTGGGAGCTAGGTGAAAAAGCGAAAAAAGAAGGTATCTCTTTGTTTACGTATCCTACAACAGGGTATTTTGATACTTTAGTTGGCTCCATGCTTTATGCTGCAGGTGGTCCGGAGTTTTACAATGCTGCAATGACTTATGAGGACGGAATTTGGGAAACAGAAGAGGCATCTCAAGTATTACAAACGATAGAAAAATTAGCAGAGTATACGCATTCGGACACTGTTGCAAATGCAAATCCGAATGATTTCACAAAAAACCAGCAATTCATCCTAGATAACAAAGCATTATTTATGCCGAACGGTAATTGGGTTGTAGATGAAATGAAAGAAGCTCCACGTTCAAAAAATTTCCAATGGGGGATGACATCTATACCCGCATTTGAGAAAAGTGGTGATCGTTATGCATTCACATTCTTTGAACAAATTTGGATTCCAGCTGCAGCTAAACATAAGGATGAAGCGAAGGAATTTATAGCATATATGTATTCTGATGAAGCAGCATCTATCTTCCTTGATGCTGGTGCAGTACAACCAATTAATGGTATTACGAAAAAGCTAGAGGGACAGAAACAAACATTTTATAGCATTTATGAAGAGGAAGGAGCGCTTCCAGCAATGGGGACATTTGCTTCTACAGAACCTGTACCAGGAGCGAGCATGGGGGATACACTGTACGGAACAATTGACAGTGTAATGAGTAGTGAAACTTCTTTCGAAGAGTGGCAAGCCGAAATGGAAGAAGTAAGTGATAAGCTAAGACCGGCTATGAACTAATCCAAAGCTATATAGGGGGTTCTGATCGCTTATTAGTTGATGATAATAGAACGGTAAGCTTGTTTGATTTCTTACCGTTTTTATTAGATGAATCCATCATGAGAAATGGATGTAAGAAATAGTTTACCCCGCATGTAACTGGCAGTAAGATCCCACTTCAAGTAATAAAGCGAAACCAATATTGGTGAGGGGAGGATCAACTGCCAGTAAATGTCCGATTGGTTCAAGGGCCTTTAGGTTATACCCTTATGTTATTAACAATCAGTGAGGGATAGACAAAATCCCATTAATTGAAGTTTCCCTTTATTATTTTTTAGATGTTTAGCCTGAATGAATTTCACTTTGTTGGGACCAAAAAGAGGTGAACATTTTTGAGTAAAACGAAATCACGAAATATATTTATCGGAGTATGTGTAATACCAGCTCTCATTTTGATGGTTATTTTTATGTTTATACCAACATTTGAGGTTTTTCGGATGTCTTTGTACCGCTGGGGTGGATTTTCAAATACACAACAATTTGTCGGTTTGGATAATTTTAGACTTCTATGGAATGATATGAATTTCATTCGATCATTTCAGAATTCTATTCTCTTAATAGTTGTAGTAGCAATTCTTACATTTATTTTTGCAGTGTTTTTTGCAGCTATTCTAACAAAAGAGAAGGTCAGAGGAGGAAACTTTTTTCGAGTCATCTTTTATATTCCAAATATACTATCCATTGTAGTTATAGCTGGTATATTTTCAGCCATATATGATCCTTCCAATGGATTGTTAAATAGTGTTTTAGGAATGTTTCAATTAGATACATTTCAGCAAATGTGGCTAGGTGATCAGAAAATAGTTATCTATAGTCTTGCGGGTGCTCTAGTCTGGCAAGCCATTGGTTATTATATGGTTATGTATATGTCAAGTATGGCTAGTATACCAGCTAGCTTCTATGAGGCGGCGTCATTGGAGGGAGCAAGTAAATTAAAACAATTTACCAGCATTACATTACCATTGATATGGAATAATATTCGAACAACATTAACATTTTATATCATCAGCACGATTAATCTAAGCTTCTTGTTAGTTAAGGCATTGACAGGTGGAGGACCTGACGGATCAACAGAAGTATTCCTATCCTATATGTATGACCAAGCCTATGGTAATTCTACCTTTGGCTATGGAATGGCAATTGGTGTAGTAGTGTTTATTTTTTCTTTTACCTTAGCAGCGATTGTAAGTCACATCACGAAACGTGACGTCTTAGAGTATTAAGGGGGTGCTAATATCTCATGAAAGATTCAAAGGAACGGAGTACCGATGCTCTATATAAACTATTTATCTATGTAGCTTTAATTACCTTAGCGGTTTCAATTGTTATACCAGTTGCCTGGGTATTCCTTGCTGCTGTTAAAGAAAACGTCGAGTTTTATGGAAGCCCATGGAGCTTACCACATGGTTTTCATTTTCAAAATTTTATAGAAGCATTTCAGGAAGCGCGAATGGGAGAATATCTGTTTAATTCAATAATGGTTACCGTATTAGCTTTATTCATTTTGCTAGTAATAGCCTTACCAGCGGCGTATGTCTTATCCAGGTTTAGTTTTAGAGGGAATAAATTATTAAACATGATTGTTAAAGCAGGGTTATTCATTAATGTCAGCTATATTACTGTGCCAATTTTCTTAATGCTCTTAGATTTGGATATGGGATTAAAGAGTTTAATAGATAATGGATTTTTATTAAACAATCGTGCTGTACTTGCACTCGTTTATGCCGCAACTGCTTTACCATTTACGATTTATCTTCTATCAAGCTATTTTCAGACATTGCCTTCTGATTTTGAAGAAGCCGCTAGTATTGATGGTGCAGGATATTATCGCACCATGTTTTCCATTATGTTGCCGATGGCAATGCCAAGTATTGTTATCGTCATTCTTTTTAATTTCTTGTTATTTTGGAATGAATATATTATGGCACTTACACTAATGCCAGGAGGGAATCAAACGCTGCCAGTTGGTTTGTTAAACTTAATGGCTGCTGAACGATCAGCTGTTAACTATGGTCCAATGTATGCGGGAATGGTAATTGTTATGTTACCGACATTAATTTTATATATTATCGTGCAAAAGCGCTTAACACAAGGAATGACTGTAGGAGGAGTGAAAGGGTAGGTGTCACAATTGAAAAAGTTAACCGGAAGAGTTACGCTACCGAGTCAACAGAATTTTTTGGAGGAAACAAAAGAATTAATGGATCGCTGGGGAGCAGATGCGCTTCGAGATAGTGATGGGACAAAATTAGATGAAGAAATCAAACAATTAGATGCGAAAATCTATACGACTTACTTTGTAGCACGTAGTCATAATGACTTTGCTAAACAGCATCCAGAGGAAATGCAACAGCTATATTTAATGTCACAATATAATACAGCAATAGACACTGAGCTGGAAGTGTCTTTCTTGACAGGATATTTTGAAGAGCAGATTCAACCAGATTATTTGCATGATCCTAAAAAGTGGTGGGAAGTAATCGATAGGACTACTGGTGAGGTTGTGCCAGCAAATCATTGGATAGTAAAAAAGGAGACAAATAGCTTACTTATATTTAAAGCCAAACCATGGCATGAATATACGGTTTCATTCTTAGCATTTATGAAATGGGATCCGACACAAATGTATAATCATATAACGAACGATTGGAGAGATAAGCCACATGAAATTCCATTCGATGTTCGGCAGCCTCATTCTAAACAATTTATGCGCAATTATTTAAAAAACTGGCTAGCAGAAAATCCAGCAACTGATGTTGTTCGCTTTACGACGTTTTTTTATCACTTTACCTTAGTATTTAACAATCTAGGTAAAGAAAAATTTGTTGACTGGTTCGGTTACGGTGCTAGTGTATCTGTAGCTGCTTTAGAAGCATTTGAAAAAGAAAAAGGATATCGTCTGCGACCAGAAGATATTGTCGATAAAGGCTATTATAATTCTACCTTTCGAATTCCCTCCAGAGCTTACTTAGATTATATGGATTTTATTCAACGATTTGTTGCTAAGGAAGTAAAAGAATTAGTTGAAATTGTACATGCAAGTGGTAAGGAGTCGATGATGTTTTTGGGAGATAATTGGATAGGGACAGAGCCTTACGGAGCCTATTTCAAAGAGACAGGTATGGATGCTGTAGTTGGAAGTGTTGGAGATGGGGCAACATTACGAATGATTTCTGATATCCCAGATGTGAAGTATACGGAAGGTCGTTTTCTACCTTACTTCTTTCCCGATACGTTTCATGATAAGAATAACCCAGTAATTGAAGCAAATAGCAATTGGCTGACAGCGAGAAGAGCTCTAATGCGTAAACCTTTGGACAGAATTGGCTATGGCGGATATCTAAGCTTGGCATATAAATTCCCCGATTTTGTAGCTTGTGTAGAAAAGATTACAGACGAATTTCGTGAAATTTACGATACTATAAATGGCGTGAAGCCTTATACTGGATTAAAGGTGGCAATTTTAAATGCATGGGGAAGGATTCGTACATGGCAGACCCATATGGTAGCACATGGAAAGTGGTATAAACAGGCCTATTCATATCAGGGGGTTTTAGAGGCTCTTAGTGGTTCAGCGGTAGACGTAGATTTTATTAGTTTTGACGATGTCATACAGCATGGTGTGCCTAAAGATGTTGATGTCCTTATTAATACCGGAGATGCTGGTACAGCATTCTCTGGTGGAGAACGATGGAAAGAAGAGGACTTACTTTCTGTTATAAGAGAATGGGTTTATCATGGAGGAGGATTTATCGGTATTGGAGAACCGACTGCTTATCATCGTGAAGGACGCTACTTTCAACTAGCAGATGTATTAGGTGTAGAAAAGGAATTAGGCTTTAGCTTATCGACAAATAAATATTTTACCGAAAAGAACGAATCACATTTTATTTCCCAGGATATACAGGCATTTGATTTCGGAGAAGGTATGAAAAATGTGTATGCCTTAAGGGAAGTTACGGATATTATTGAACATACGAATGAGGGGTTGCAACTCGCTAGTACAGCCTTCGGTAAAGGGCGTAGTGTGTACATTGCAGGTCTTCCCTATAGTCATGAGAATACAAGACTATTACTAAGGGCGATGTATTACGCAGCTCATAAGGAGATGGCTTTATACAAATGGCATACTTCCAATGTCCATTGTGAAATACATGTATACCCTGAAATTAAAAAGTTTGCCGTTGTCAATAACTCAAATGTACAGCAAGTTACAGATGTATATATAGAAAATGGTGAAAAATATCAAGTACGATTAGAAGCAAGTGAGATTAAATGGGAGGATTACACAAATGAAAGATAGAGTCTTTCGCATCTTAAAGGTAGTTTTCTTTCTCTTTTGTATGTATCTGATTCTTAATGGTCAGCGAACAGTAGGTCATTGGGAATTGTTTACGCAATTAATCGGGCTATCAGGTTTATTGTTGTTGCTTTGGAATTATAATCGTAAATTCACTTAAGCACGGCGCTAAAAAGCCAGCAAAACCTTTAGGATATATTTCCTCAAGGTATTGTTTATAATCTAGGAAATTATAAAATTTGCAGATGTGATAAATAAGCGCGTGTTGAGCTTTGTCCAGCTCTAGCACCCAGAAACGAGGCGACTTCACGAATTGTCCTAATCTAAGTCATTATCGGCTCACAAGCCCACCATGATTCCTTTATCTCCGTTGATTCACTTCAGTCGCTACGTCTCTAATTGGGCGCTTGCGCTTTTGTTCTAAGTTAAGAAAGTATAAAATCAGTGCAATGACTGCGTTAAGCCAAGTAGTTATTTTGAAATGTTTGATGTATATTGGCAATGCTCCGACTAATTACTTCGCTTTCC